>JBARKD010000312.1:0-7629 GCA_049800615.1 Acidobacteriaceae bacterium
GCTTCAGCGCGACTGAGTTGGTGGTAGGGCTCTATTACGAAATCATGCGCCATGATCCAGCCAACCCCGCGTGGCCGGAACGCGACCGCTTTATTCTCTCCAAAGGCCATTGCGCTCCGGTGATCTACGCGGTGCTGGCCGACTGCGGTTATTTTCCCAAAGAAGACCTGGCGCACTTCCGGCGGCCGGGATCGCACCTGCAAGGGCACCCTTATCAACCAAAGACTCCGGGCATTGAAGCGTCCACGGGTACGCTGGGGCTGGGCCTGTCGACCGCTCTGGGAATGGCGTTGGGGGCGAAGTTGCGCAACCAGTCGCACTTCTACTATGTGCTATGCGGCGATGGCGAGTTGCAGGAAGGGCAAATCTGGGAAGCGGCACTATTTGGTAGCAAGTACAAGTTGGACAATGTGATCGCTTTTGTCGATCGCAATTATTTGCAAACCGATGGCAATACTGAAGACGTGATGCCGCTCGACCCGCTGGTAGACAAGTGGCGGGCCTTTGGCTGGAACGCTTCGGAGATTGACGGCCATGACTTTGGGCAGATTTTCGAAGCGATCGAACGGGCCAAGAACAATCAGGGAAAGCCAACGATGATTGTTGCCAATACGATCAAGGGCAAGGGCGTTTCCTTCATGGAGAATCAGGCGGAATGGCATAGTGGGCCGCCGACCATGGAACAGTACACAAAAGCCCTGGAGGAATTGCATGCAAAATAAGCAAACCCGGCAAGGCTATGCCGATGCCCTCATTGAGCTCGGAGAAGAGATGCCGGAGCTGGTGGTGTTAGACGCCGACGTATCCAAGGGCACCAAGACATGCGATTTCGAAAAGGCCTTTCCAAAGCGTTTTTTTAATTGCGGAACGCAGGAGCAGAATTTGCTTTCGGTGGCTGCCGGCTTGGCCCGGGAAGGTTTTGTTCCGTTCGCATCGACATTTGGAGTGTTCGCCACCTGCCGGGCAGGAGATCAGTTGCGCAATTCGATCGCCTACCCCAAAGCCAACGTTAAAGTAGCCGCGACCCACTGCGGCAGTTCCACCGGCGGCGATGGTGCGAGCCATCAAGCTAACGAAGACATTGCGATTGCCCGTTCGTTTCCCAATATGACGGTGCTTGTTCCCGGAGACTATGAGGAGGCGAGGCTGGCAACGAAAGCCGCGGCGAAGTTCGTGGGCCCGGTTTATCTGCGTTTTGGACGTGACACCTACCCGGTCGTCGAGGCTCTCCACGGCAGTTTTGTAATTGGCAAAGCCAAAGTGCTGCGCCACGGCCGCGACGTGACCATCGTGACCACCGGCATCATGGCCGGAGAGGGTCTGGAGGCTGCGGCAATGCTTGAGGCGAGAGGCTATTCCGCCTTCGTGATTCATATGCCGACAGTGAAACCGTTGGATGGAGCCACCCTGCTGGCGGCCGCCCGCCAAACACGAGGCGTCGTTACCGCGGAGGAACATTCGATCATTGGAGGGCTGGGGGAGGCGGTGGCAGGTTTCCTGTCTGAGACATACCCGATGCCGCTTCGGCGAGTGGGGGTGAACGACATTTTTGGCGAATCGGGCACAGCCCAGGAGTTGCTTGATTTACACGGATTGCGCGCCAAAAACATTGTGGACAAAGCGCTGATGATCATGGAGAGCGAGGGAAAGGCAATTGCCTGACGGCAAGTCTGGATACAATTCAACGCTTCCCCGCGTTATCCCAATACAGTTCTCCCGCTGGTTTACGTAACAGCACCTGATCAAGAAAAGCGATGGCGCTACGCAGACCTTCTTCAGCTTCCGCGAGCGGATCTTCATGTTCGATGCTGAGCACGTAGTCGTAGCCGGTTTCACGGAGCGCGCTGACGATGTCGCGCCAGACCTCAAGACCGTGTCCCCAACCCACGGTGCGAAAATTCCAGGAACGCTGGGCTACGTTCCGGTACGGTTGGCCGTCGAGACAGCCGTTCACCATCGTGTTCCGAGTGTTTATAGCGGTGTCTTTGGCGTGGACGTGATAGATACAGCTGCCCAAGCTGCGGATCGCAGCCGGCACGTCGATGCCGAGCCAGAAAAGGTGGCTGGGATCGAGGTTGACTCCGATGGTATCCCCCACCGCTTGGCGCAGCTGTAATGCGGTCGGCGGATTATAGACGAGAAAACCGGGATGCATTTCGATGGCGAGACGGCGAATGCCGTGCGCCTGCGCGAAGGCCGCAGCCCGCTGCCAATAAGGAATGGCGACTTCGTTCCACTGCCAGGCCCACAGCTCGGTATATTCGGGCGGCCAGGCGAAGTGACACCAATTGGGATAGCGTGCGGTCGCAGAATCGCCTGGGCACCCGGAAAGCAGATTGATGACCGGCACTTCCAGTTGTTCGGCCAGCAAGACGGTTTTCCTGAAGGTGGCATCGTACTCGTCGGCGATAGCCGCAACTGGGTGCAACGGGTTGCCCTGGCACGACAACGCACTGATGAATAGCCCGGCCGATTGAATTTGGCGACGATAGGCCGCGACACGCTCGGGCGCTGCCAGCAGTCCGTCGAGGTCGCAGTGGTGATTGCCGGGATATCCTCCGGTGCCTATCTCGACGCAGTTAAGTCCCAAAGTGCTTGCGCGGCTCAGCATATTGGCGAAGGAAAGATTCTGAAAGACCACGCTGAAAACACCGAGTTGCACGGTTCCTCATTTCTCGTGTGGCGAAGCCGGGCGAGTATAGAGGCCACCATCGACCCAGATCGTTTGGCCGGTAATAAAGCCGGCCGCTTCACTGGCCAGGAACACGACGGCCAGGCCGACGTCGCGTGGTGTGCCGATGCGCCCGAGGGGCGTGAGCTCCGACCACATGGCCGCATAGTCAGCCAGTTCGAGCTTGGTGCGCTCGATCTCGATCGCACCGGGAGCGACGCAATTGACGCGGATGTGTTTCGGCCCAAGCTCCACAGCGGCCACTTTGGTGAACATCTCCAGGCCGCCTTTGCTGGCGGTGTAGTCCACCAGGTTAGCGAAGGGCCATTTATTGCAACCAGAGCCGATATTGATAATCGCGCCGCCGTTTGCCTGCATGTGTTTGGCCGCTTGCTGGGTGCAGAGAAAGCTGCCTTTGAGGTTGGTGTCGAGCACACGATCCCAGTCTGCCTCGGTCAGGTCCATGAGCGATTTCCAGGTCTGGACCCCGGCGTTATTTACAAGAATATCCAGCCGCCCGAACACCGCGAGCGTTTGGGTAAACAGGTGCTCAATCTGTTCGCCCTGGGATACGTCAGCGGCAATCGCAATCGCTTGCCTGCCAAGGGTTTTAATTTCATCCACTGTGGCGCGGGCGCCATCCGCATCGAGGTTGTAGTTGACGGCTACATCACAGCCGGCCTTTGCCAACTCCAGGGCGATGCCCTTGCCTACTCCCTTACTGGCGCCGGTGACGAGAGCGAATTTACCAAGGAGCGATGTGTGCATCGATGGGCCCTTTCCGATCCATGAGCATATACCAGCAGATGGCGTGACCGGAAGTAATGGGGCGTACAGCGGGAACCAGCAAACGTTAGGCCGGGACGCCCACGTGCTTTTACTTTGCTGAAGCCGCTTTTGATATAAGGATCGGAGTACGCTAGCGAGGGAAGTTGCTTCAGTCAGCTTTGAGAGGAACTTGTCTTCTTGTTCGTGCCAGGTGGATGGATTTTCCAAAATGATCTCGTCCCGGCGGTCAGCAGGTTATACGCATGTCTTCGAAAGTCATTCGCTGCGGGATCGTGGGGTTCGGCTTTATGGGCCCACAACACGCCGAGGCTATCAAACGTCTGGGTTTTGTGGACGTTGCCGCCGTATGTTCGACCACCCCGGAAGTGGCTCGGAAAAAAGCGGCGCGGCTCGGCATTTCCAAGGTTTACGCGAACTACGAAGAGCTGCTCGACGATCCGGAGGTCGAGGTAATCGACATTGTGACGCCCACGCGGTTGCATCATCCTATCGCCATGGCTGCGCTCGCGCGCGGCAAACACCTGATTGTTGACAAGCCCCTGGCGTCGAATCTCGAACAAGCGCGTCAGATGCTGGACGCCGCCACTGCGGCTGGAATCGTTCACGCGGTTACCTTCAATTATCGCTACCACCCTTTGGTTCAACAGGCCCGCATCATGGTCGGGCGCGGAGATTTAGGCGCGATCCACCTGCTGCACGGGCACTACCTTCAGGAGTGGTTGCTCTACGATACCGACTTCTCATGGCGGCTTGATCCAGCCGAGAGTGGCCCGGCAGCCATCGTGGGCGACGCAGGTTGCCATTGGTTCGACCTGGTAGAGCACGTGACCGGCCTTCGCGTTGTAAGCGTTCTCGCCGAGCTCAAGACAGTAGTCTCTACACGGCGAAAGCCGCTGGGTTCGCGCGAAGCATTTGCCGCCGCGGGCGCAGAAGAAACAGAATCCTATACGGTACGGGTTCCCGATCTGGGCGCGATGTTGCTGCGGTTGAGCAATGGTGGGATCGCTAGTTTCTTCACCAGCTCGCTTTGTGCTGGTCACAAGAATGACCTGCGTTTTGCCATCCACGGTGCAAAGCTGAGCTTGTCATGGGAGCAGGAAGACCCGAATCGCCTATGGATTGGCCGCCGCGGCCAGCCGGATCAGGTAATGAGCCGGGACCCGGACCTGCTAACGCCGGAGGCTCGCCCGTATTCGAGTCTGCCGGGCGGCCATAGTGAGGGCTGGCCGGATGCCCTCAAAAACACCCTGGGCAACATATTCGAGTTCATTGCGGACGGTCGTGATCCGGCCACTGCTGACGGCATCCTTTTTCCTACCTTTATCGACGGCTGTCGCGCCGCAGCCATCACAGACGCGCTCGTGCGTAGCCACGCTGCGGGGGGCGTCTGGACCAATGTATAGGACCGACGAAGACGGAATACGCCGTGGATTTATTTTTCGCGCAAGCTGCGTGGCCATCGTGGCCGAGGCGATGAGTTTCGGAGTGCGCGCTGAGATCATGGGCACGCTGAGCAGCCAGTTTCATCTGACTAATGAACAGACAGGGTGGATTGCCGGCGCCGCCTTCTGGGGTTTCACCGTTTCGATGTTCCTAGGTGGACAGGTTTGCGAAGTCGTCGGCATGCGGTGGCAAATTGCCGCAGGCTTCGCCTGCCATGTCTCTGGCGTGTTGCTGACCATTTTCGCCAACGGTTTCGGGTTGCTTTACGCCGGAACCCTGGCCATCGGCCTGGCAAATGGCCTGGTGGAAGCGACGGCTAACCCGCTCGTCGCCACCCTCTATCCAACACGCAAAACCGATCGTCTGAATGCGCTGCATGTGTGGTATCCGGGCGGCATCGTGATTGGCGGGCTGGTGGCACTGCTGTGCACCCGGCTGGGGCTGGGTTGGCAGATGAAGACGTCTTTGATTCTTATCCCTGTACTTTTGTATGGTGGATTGTTTTTTAACCTGGAGCTTCCCCCGACCGAACGCAGGCAACATCAGATTTCGACCGCAACGATGTACCGCGAGGCCCTGCGTCCTGGCTTCCTGGTTCTGCTGTTCTGCATACTCCTGACGGCAGCGACGGAACTGGGGCCGACGCAGTGGATCCCGAGTCTGCTCACCCGCGCCGGGCATCTGCCAGGCATCCTGGTATTGGTTTGGATCACCGGATTGATGGCCCTGGGCCGCTTTTTTGCGGGCCGCCTGGTAGCACACATGTCGCCCATTACGCTGCTGCTGAGCAGCACGCTGTTGTCAGCGGGCGGCCTGCTCGGCCTGGGGATGACGCAGTCTGGCTTGGGTGTTTTTCTGGCAGCTACCTGCTTCGCCGTCGGCATATGCTACTGCTGGCCGACAATGTACGGCATCACGTCTGAGAAATTCCCCGCGGGCGGAGGATTCTTACTGGCCCTGATGGGGAGCGCGGGGATGCTGAGCGGCGCGATCGCGGTTCCAGTCATGGGAAGGATGTATGACCTTTGGGGCCCAGCGCTTGCTCTGCGGTCGATGTCGGTTCTCCCTATGGCGGTGGCGGTAATCTTCGCATTTATCTGGCGGAGAGACCTCGCCAGGGGAGGCTACCGGGCAGAGCGACTCGCTCGTTATTCGGTCGACATGCGGTGACTCACATACTCGACGTCGACGATTTCATCGTCCAGGTCGATCATTTCAACCCGCAGCAGGATCTGGAATCGCTTCGGTAGCGCGGCTCGCTGATTCCCATGGATGGTGGAAAGCAGCTTTACAATTTCCGGTCCTGCCGTAAGAAGACTGGTGGCGCCTTCGATAGCGCGGCCGTGGTTGGCGGCAATCATGGTGACGGTTGAGTTCGGGGAAGGTCCGGGTCTGCGTGTGATCAGCACATACTCCCGGTAGCGGGGCAGCTTGGAATCGTGATATCTCTCTCCCCGATACGAAGCCAGCTCTCCGTCACGGGGGGCAAGATTGCGAATCTCGTCCTCGGCGATGATGAAGTCGGTTTCTTCCTGCAGCATGTCCATAAAAGGATTGGTGCGCGCACAGCCAACGAGCACCAGATTCGAGTTCCGCATTTCGTGCCAGGAGGCGATGCGTGCGTTCCTTACGCTCACCGGCGCGCCCAACTGATGGAAGAGCTGCATGAAAAGAAACATGCTATGCACTTCGCCGGCATCAAGATAGTGAAAGCTGGGCTGTAGGTCTCTCCCCCCGAGTTCCGGCAGCCGTTCAATCAGAAGACGATTCCCCGCGCCTGGATCATTGACGTACAAATTGCGAACATACGTCCCCCAGCCCTCGCGAAAGAACAGCGGTTCAGTATACGCAACGAGATTGGTCCGGCTCTGCCCCAGGTACGAACACCAAAAAAGCTTCAGGGCTTCCGCGACATCCTGCGACTCGACGCTGTGCGGAGAGTGGTTTTCAATGAACTGAGCGCTGTACTGGCCCTTTGGAATCACCAACTGGAGAGATTCGCGCTTGCCCTCATCTTCGAAATACCTCTGCAGCTTTTGTCTTATCCCTTTCATGCTGACGCGAACGACGGGATCGACCTTGGGATCAAACGACTGGTGCCGCTCCAGAACCTCGGTGGCGATCTCGTATTCTTTGATACGGTCCTCAGTTCCTACCGTCTTTTCGCAGACGTAGCGTAGGATTTTTCCTAGGGTCAGGGTATGGGCGAAATGTGGACTTGCCAGAATTCGCTCCAGTAGGTCCTGCTGCGAGGGAAGCATTTGAACAATCCCGAGGTTGCGCATTTTGTGCAAACGAGATCTATCATAAGCGAGCCGGCCTTTTCCGCACGACTGGCCACACCGATGCCCTACCTCCAACAACTCCTAAGTAGACAGAAGCTGTTATCGCTTTGAGGCATTGGACCGGCCGGATCGCTTAGTGATTTCGCGCTTCGGCAATCGCGGAACAGCCTGGACGCCTGCCCAAAGCGTGGCGATCGTTTGCTCGACCACGAGAGTCTGGTCAGGCAAGTCAGGCACAACCCCTTGGATGACCATGAGCGTGGCGAGGCCGAAGATCGTGTACCACCAGGTGTGGGCTACCACTATGTCATCCCTACTTGGCAATCCTTCATCCTTGGCAACATCGAAAAAGAGCTGTACGAAACGTTGGAACAAAGGCGTGCCAATGTCGTTGATATATTGTCCAGCGCGGATGCCGTTGCGGTTCTCCGGCCCGAAGAA
>JBARKD010000313.1:0-13303 GCA_049800615.1 Acidobacteriaceae bacterium
ACATGGGCGGCTTCCCAACGCACGGAGAGCGGTCGTCCATTGATCAGCACCACAACCACCGGTGTACCAGTTGAAGAGACTGCTTCAACGAGGTCCTGCTGCACGCCGGTAAGATCGAGGCTCGCCACATCCGAACCCTCGCCGTCGGTCGCCGAGCGGTACTTTTGGTTAGTTTCATTGCGCCCGAACTGCTCGCCAATTACGACGACGGCCAAGTCCGCGCTTTTTGCGGCGTTCACCGCCTCGGGAAATCCGCTCTTATCGTCGCCAAGAACGTTCGCTCCTTTGGCATAGTAGACCTTTGTCTGCGGGCCAACTTTTTCCTTAATTCCCTGCAGTACGGTAACTACCGGCTGAAGAACCTTCCTCGTTGTGTAATCCCCTAGCTGATTGGAGCTGCTATCTGCGTCGGGCCCAATCACGGCAATCGATTTAAGATTTTTTTTCAAAGGCAGGAGATTCTGCTCGTTCTTGAGGAGCACGATTCCTTCTCGAGCAACAGCGAGGGCAAGATCCTGATGCTCCTGAGAATGCACGATTCGCACCGCCTGGTTCGGGTCTACGTACGGATGCTCAAACAGTCCCAGGCGAAATTTCTCCCTCAGGAGACGTCGTACGGACCGATCGACAAGGGAAATCGGCACTCGGCCTTCTTCGACATTCTGCACGAGAGGACCCATATAAGCAGGCTCATACGTAATGTTTAGATCCACGCCGGCTTGTAACGCCAGGGCCCCGGCTTCTTTTTGTGTCGGGACGATCCCCTCATCGATGAGCGTCTGAAATCCGTAGCCTTCACTCTCCACTACGCCATCAAACCCCAGTTCCTGGCGCAATACTTCGGTGAGCCATTTTCGAGAGGCGTGGGCCGGTTCGTCATCAATTTCCGGATAGCCCGCCATGACCCCCATCGCTCCGGACCTGGTAATGCCGGCACGCCACGGTGCCAGGAAGTCTTCGCGGAGCATCCGTTCCGACAATTCGATGGCTCCTCTCTCTAAGCCACTCACCGGTTCGCTCTGCGTGGGGAAGTCGGTAAGAACGGCTCCGACCCTGTCCGGGGCACTCACGTCGTAGCCTTGCGCGCCCCGGACAATGCTCTCTGCCAACTTCGAGTAGAGATAGGGATCTTCGCTGTAGGCTTCGGCGTTTCGGCCCATTCTAGGATCCCGGTCCAGTTCCATCACCAAAGTAGAGAGCAGGTGAATGCCAACCGCTCTGGCC
Organism: Acidobacteriaceae bacterium; assembly: GCA_049800615.1. Taxonomy (GTDB): domain Bacteria; phylum Acidobacteriota; class Terriglobia; order Terriglobales; family Acidobacteriaceae; genus PALSA-350. The sequence goes on from JBARKD010000313.1 coordinate 1,225, forward strand.
TCCTGAGCCGCCGCCGAGTAAACCGATTTGGTCAAATCCGGGTCAAACGTACTGCCAATCGCCAGCCCCTCTGGAAAAATCGTGGCCCCTGCAAACATCGCTCCGTGGGTCCCTTCCTCGTCCTCAAGCAGAGGGATCTTCAGCCGTGTTTGATTGAGAGCAATCTTCTGCAGCTCGTTGAAATAGTTCGCTTGCTGGAGAGTGCCTTCCTCCAAAATATTGTCGGCCAGAGTAAAGAATCCGCTGCCCGGCCCAATCTCGCTGGTATAGGTTCCCGCGGCAAATCGTCTGCATGCTTGCATCTTGCTTGGAATATCGTTTCCAAGTTCGCTCACATAGACGCAAGGAAGGTTAAGCTGCCCGATCTTTTCCTTCAGCGTCATCCTGCCGAGAAGGTCTTCCACCCGCCGGTCGACCGGCTGATGGGGATCGAGATATGCGGCAGTCTCGGTGGTCGATTGCGAACGAACAAGCACGGATCCAACCACGATCGGAACAGCTGTAAAAATCAATACCGGGAAGGGCCTTAGCAAGCGCATAGAAGCCTCACACAGCTTTGTTCTTTTCACTCGTCGGGATCAAGGACTGCAAATTGAATCGTTAGCGATTCGACCAACCGCTAGGACTGAAGCCGCAGGCCCGAATACTCTTCTACCCTATCCAGATTGATCGAAATACCGAGCCCTGGCCCAGATGGAACGGAGAGCATGCCATCGGAATCCAACTTCCAGGGAACCTCCACAATGTTGTCGATGAAGGGAGAACCTGTGAGATATTCCACGAGATCGGAGCCTGGAGACGCAGACGCCAAATGAAGGTCGGACGCTAATCCCAGCGCCGTATTCCAGCCGTGGGGAACAAATTGCACCCCATGGTCATGGGCCATCCAAGCGATTCTCCTCTCCTCGCTTATGCCGCCGACCTTGGTTACGTCCGGCTGCACGATATCGAAAGCGCCCTTTTGAATCCATGGAAAGAATGATTGACGGCGGGTCAGAACTTCACCGCCGGCGATCGGTAAACGTGCGTTACTCCTCAGGAGCACGTAGTCCGATAGATTGTCCGGGGGCAGCGGCTCTTCAAACCACTTCACGTCGTACTCAGCCAGCATGTCGGCGGTCCGGAGGGCCCATTTATATCCGTGTTGCCAAAAGGCATCGCTCGCACCAGCATCCACCATAAGCAGGGCATCCTCGCTGACTGCCTCGCGAGCAGCGCGAACGATCTGTTCATCCAGAAGATGGCTTCGCCGTCCAAACGGACCCCAGCCGATCTTGAAGGCACGAAACCCCTGCGCCTGGACGGCATGCAGGTGGGCGGCCAGCGGCTGAGGCTCCTGCATGAGGAGCGAGGCGTAGGGAAGAACCCGCTCCCGATAACGCCCACCGAGAAGCCGGCTAACTGGTTGGCCAGTGGCTTTGCCCAGGATGTCCCAGAGGGCGATGTTGATCCCGCTGATGGCATGGGTGACGCTTCCGCCGCGCCCCAGCCAGAACGTATTCGCGTGAAGATTCTCCGTAACCCGTTCCGCCTCTAAGGCATTTTCTCCGATCAGCAGCGGCTCTAAAATGCGCAAGGCCCCTTCCACTAGCAGGTCGTTGGTAAATGTCGAGCCCCATCCGGTGATCCCTTGATCGGTATACACGACGATCAAGGTATGGATACAATCGTCGGACTTTATTTCGTTGGCCCACCCGCCTTCCGGCGTGCTCCCACGCAGCCCTGCCGCTTTGATCGCTGTTATCTTCATCATTCCTTTCCGTCATTCCTTCCGTCCTGGGATCCTACGGCTTTACGGAGTCACCATACCGGGTGGAACGCTGGCCCAGCGCAGCACGGTCAGGCCTACGGCAGCAAGACCGCCTTGATCACGGCCTGCCCACGGTTGCGCACGAGATTGAAGGCTGCCTGCCCCTCTTCAAGAGGGAGCCGATGGGTGATCAACTTTCTCAGATTCAATGCCCCCGAGGTCACGAGAGCGATGACATCCTCCCAACCGTTTCGGTCGCTTTGCGCCCCTACGACCGTGAGGTCCTTTAATACAACCTGGTTCATGTCGAGATGATCGATTGCATGCTCGTAGACACCATAGAGCAGAATGCGACCGCCAGGCCTGACAACCTTGAGGGCATGCCGTGTGCTGTTCGCCGTACCGGCGCAGTCTACAACCACATCAAAGGTTTCCGCCGATCCGTTCCCCAACTCAGCACCCGAGTCACACTCGGCTGCGGGCAGATAAACATCGGCGATTTCTATCGCCTGCGCAGCATCCAGCCGGCCGTCCAGCAGGTCGCTTAAAACAATATGAGCAGCACCAAGGACCCGCGCCACCTGGCATGCAATGAGTCCTATCGGGCCGGCGCCCAGTACCAGAACGCTGTCGTCCTTCTCGATGCGACATTTGCGAATCGCATTGTAGACTTCCATATCCAGAATCGCCGCCTCTTCGAACGAGACAGAATCGGGGATACGATAAACATTTTGCTGCGGCACGACGAGATACTCCTGGCAGCCGCCATCTCTGGTGATCCCGAATTCAAATCCTTCGGCGCAGAATTGGGGACTACCTCGTCTGCAGAGGGGGCAATGACCGCAACCGACAACCGCGTCCAGAGTGACCCGATCCCCCTCGCGAACATCTGTCACCTTGCTTCCTACCGCCGCGATGTCTCCGGAAACTTCGTGGCCCAATATCATCGGAGGCTTTGCCAACGGAATCGCCCCATTCATGATGTGGATGTCTGTGCCGCAAATTCCGACGGCCCTCACCTTCAACAGCACTTCATCTTCGCGGGGACTAGGCGGAGGGGCGGACACGTGTTCCATCCGCTGCTCTATCCCACCGAGCCAAACGAGTCTCTTCATCGAATTCATCCAGAGCGATACTAGACGCCCATTTTTTGCTTGTAAAGTTCTTTTACGAATAAAGAAGACTAAGTATCTTCAAATTAGTGCTTCGCGGCTGTAGTTCCCCTGATTACGTTTGTATCTTTTCAGGCAGAAGTCCGCAGGCGCGCTCCGGAACGCTGCCCCACGGCGCCGGCGGAAGAGCCGCTTCAACGCGATACGCGCTTCTTCCGTTCAGGCGCTTTGAGAAATGCTTGCGCGAGCGCCTTCTCTGCGACCAGGAGCGTTGCCCCCAAAGCCCATTCCTTTTCCCCAAGTTTTGAAATTCGTATCTGAACCTGCTTGACGTCCTGCATCATAGCTCGCTGGTGAACGACGCGTTCAATTTCCGGAAGAAGGAGGTCCCCAACGGCAGACGCAACACCTCCGCCGATCACAATTAACTCGGGATTCAAGAGATTCACCAGTCCAACGATGCCGCGGCCTAAATGCGCACCGGCTTCCGATAGCAGTCGCGCAGTAAAGCGGTCACCCGTTCTAGCGGCTTGGCCGAGCATCTCGACCGAAACATTCCGTCCATCTCCCTGCGCGATCTCCATCAAGGTGTTGCTCAGGCCGGCCGACAAACCGTGTCGCGCTTTTCGGATTAGGGTAGAGGCCGAAACCAGAGTTTCGAGGCAGCCGCGATTGCCGCAGGAGCAAAGGCGGCCATTTTCGAAAGCTGTAATATGGCCGAACTCGCCGGCAAATCCTCCAGCCCCCGAGTACAGCCGTCCATCGAGGAAGAGGGCGGCGCCTATCCCCGCACCGACCGCGACGTATATAAAATCTTTCGCGGCATCCGCGCCACCGAGCCTATATTCAGCGAATGCCCGGGTACGCGAAGTATCTTCGAGTTGCACTAGAGTCTTGTATCGGTCTTCCAACATTTTCTTGACGGGGACGTTCATCCAGAGGGGGAGTTTCGGCCAGAAGATCATCACCCCTGTGCTGCGTTCTACAATTCCCGAGACGCCGATCCCGATACCATTCAAGTCTGAGTACTTGAGCTTCGATTTTTGCAGCATGTGATCGATAAGATTCGTCAGACGACGCATTGCGACTTCAGGACCTTCATTGGCGTGGCTTCTGTCCTTGGTGTACTCAATCAAATTTCCCTTGAAATCCGTCAGGGCGATTCGAACATTGACACTCCCGAGATGCACGCCAATCAAGCGGCCAAAGTCGTGTCGCAGCGAAAGCAGCGTCGGCCGCCGGCCGCCGGTAGAATCGCCGTGACCGGCTTCCGCGATGAATTTGCCGGCAAGCAGGCTGTCACAGATCTTCGAAACGAGGAACGGACTAGCGCTGGCCTTCTCTGCGACCTGCGAACGGGAGATGTAGCCGTGGACGCGAACAAGTTGTAAGATCTCCAGGCTGTTCAGATGCGATAGGCGCATTCTTGGCATTTATGGGTCACCCTATGAAGTATTCCATCCAACATGAAACGATCAATTTCAAGATCGCGGAGATGATTCGCAAGCTGCGACGGGCTCTTTTTGCCGAAAAGCCCCGGCATCCAGTGAACGAGCGAAGGGGATAGGCATCCCGTGCTCAGGTCGATCACGCTAAGCGCGCACCAGAACGCAATCATGAGTGCAATAACCTGATAAAGTATCACAGCCAACTGGTATTTATCGTAAACTTTGCATTGACCTCAGGCGAAGTCCTTGCTAAAAAGGCTGTTCGAGGGATCTTTGAGACGTTACCCCATGCACTTTTTTCTTCGCCCTAGCCGGCCGGACTTTGTGATGCGTATTGCGTTAAGACGTCGTAGAACCGATTCGTCAAACGAGACCCTTAGCCGAAAACTGAACGATTGGACGTGCCCAGCGTGACGTCTGGAAAACTCCCTCATACGAGCGTTATGCCGTGAGACCGACACCGGAGTCGAAACCGAAATGCCACAGACCTTTCGAGTTTCTCTCCGCAACCGGGTGTTGCTTCTCGTAACGTTTGCCTCGGGTATCACCTATCTGGATAGAGTTTGCCTTTCTGCGGCCGCTCCCGCGATCATGCGCGACCTGCGGCTATCCAGCATACAGATGGGATACGCCTTCAGCGTGTTCTCTTTGGCCTATGGGATCTTTGAGATGCCGATGGGTTGGCTTGGCGACCGCCTGGGGCAGCGGAAGATGATTACCCGCATCGTAGCCTGTTGGTCTGCCTTCACCGCGCTGACAGGGATGGTGGGGGGGTATCTGGGGCTGCTGGCGGTAAGATTCGCCTTCGGTGCGGCAGAAGCCGGCGCATTTCCTTCGATGGGGGCCGCTCTTGCACGATGGTTTCGGACAACCGATCGTGCCCGAGCTATCGGTACCATGTGGATGGGCACGCGGCTCGGAGCGGCGATTGGAATTCCGCTCGCCACTCTGATCATGGGATGGTTCGGCTGGCGACTCACCTTCGCGTTCTTCGGCGCTATCGGCGGAGTCTGGTGCGCTTTTTTTTGGTGGTGGTACCGCGACAACCCGGCCCGGCATCCGGCGCTTGATCCCTCGGATCTCATCTACCTTGACCACAGCCTGGATCTGCCCAGCGCCCCCCGAGCCGCCGATACGCCGTGGAAGCGCATGTTCACAAGCGGAAATTTATGGTCCTTCTTCTGGATGTATTTCGCGTCATCGTATGGATTTTGGTTTTTGTTGACCTGGCTCCCGACCTATCTCATCCAGCGGTATCACGTCTCGGCACAAGCGTCCGGCCTATATGCAGCACTTCCGTTGGTTGCAGGTGCGGCGAGCAACGTCATCGGGGGAACTTTATCTGACTGGCTCGTGAGGCGTATCAGCAGCCCGCTGTGGGGTAGACGTCTGGTAGGGCTAGGAGGCTATTTGATGGCGGGAGCCGGCTTCGCGGCAGCTGCCTTCATGCAAAGTCCGTTCGGGGCTATTGTCTGTCTGATGTTGGCTGACTTCGGTATGGATCTCGCGGTGCCGGTCGCCTGGACCGGCTGTTTAGAGGTCGGGGGAAGTCTTGCCGGCACCACCACGGCCTTCATGAACACCGGGTCGACCATCTCCGCATTTATCTCTCCCTTGGCTGCCGCTTGGATGTTTACCCGTTTCGGGTCGTTTCAAGCCATGCTGATGAGTGCCGGCGCTGTCTATTTGATTGCCAGTCTTCTATGGTTGAAAGTCGACCCAACGCGATCGTTGGACGCCTGATAGCGGCCAGTTAACCCAGGTGCTTACGCAGAAACTCGAACGTTTCTATTCCCTGGTGAGACACGCATTGGCTCTGGCCAGATCGTCCCTCGAACGGTCGTGAAAGACGGCGCCATTCATGTTCCCCCATTCATGTTCCCGGACCCGTAGCGATAAAGCTACGCGAAATGTTTGCTTCGGATCTGGACGTCTTCCTCGGTATGGGCTGGCAACAACCGGAAGTGTGAGCGCAAGAAGTGGGCGCGTGTTCCGAATCGGCCCATGGCTTACGGAAAAATCAGGAACGCGGGTGAGGGAACTCCCGGTATTAATCGGGTAAAAGCAAGCTCGCCCGTCTCTCGGCTGATACGGAAGACCGCGACCGAATCTGTATCTTGGTTCCCGGCAAGAAGCCATTGGCCTGAGGGGTCCAGTACGAACCCTCGCGGAGTTTTCCCTTGCGTGGAAATATGCTGAATGACCTTCAGGGTGCCGTCTAAAGTGTCTATAGCGAATACCGCGATGCTGTCGTGTCCGCGATTGGAAATGTAGAGGAACCTGCCGAGCGCTTCGAGTTGAAGATGTGCGGCATCGCTGTGGTCGCCAAATCCTTCTGGGAGCCCGCTGACGGTTCTGACTGTTTGCAGCGACGCAGTTGCGGCATCGAAGGCAAATTGCGTGACCGTGGAAGCAAGTTCGTTGAGAACGTAAACAAACCGGCCGTTGGGATGGAACGCCAGGTGTCGGGGACCAGCACCCTCTTCTACTATGCCGTAGGTGGCCTCTCCGTCTGCAAGACTTCCGGTGGTTTCGTCAAAGCGATAGAGCAGCACTTTGTCGAGTCCGAGATCCGCGACGACGACCAGTTTGTTATCTGGCGAGGTGCAAATTGCGTGAGCATGGGGAACCTGCTGGCGAACCGTAAAAGGCCTTCCGCCTTTGTGTTGTACGAAGGCCGACGCCTGACCGAGCCGGCCGTCTTCAAGGCGGGGAAAAATCGCGATGCTCCCACCGTGATAATTCGCTGTTAACAGATAGCGCCCGGTTTTGTCGAAGGCGATATAGCAAGGCCCCGTCCCTTTGGAGGCGACCTCGTTTAATAGAGTCAACCCGCCCGTTCCCAGGTCGGCGGTGTATGCCCGGAGAGCGCCGCTGGGTTGGTTCTTGTACTCACTGGTCTCTTCCACCGCATAGACCAGAGAGCGTGGCCGGTCGACGGCAAGGAAGGTTGGGTTCGTCGTTTCCGCCGCTAGCCCCAGGAGGCGCAGATTCCCGCTATCGGAATCAAAGCTGTAGGCATAGATGCCCTGGCTACCTCTGACCGTGTAGGTGCCTACATATACGAGACTCTCTGGCATTTTCCCCCCGAATGCGATGGGTTAGTAGTGGGACATCCACGCAATTATAGAAACCAACGCTGCTCCGTGGCTATTTGTCCCGCCCGTTGGGCGCGAACTTCGTGGTCCTCGCGCCCGCGGTTAAAGTGTGCTCGATTGGCGGCAAAATATAGAGACGAGGATTGTGTGCGCGAGAAAGGTGCCCACGGTGTTGTTGTTTGCCTGGCATGCACCGTCTGGCTGTCTGCGGGAGACGACATACTTCTGTTTGCCGCCGATTCAGTCGATGTCGTCGCGACCTACTAAAGATGGCAAACGCAGGCACATATCAGATAGAGGCTGAGATCCTCGCTGCCGCGTGCCTGGTAAGCGCGACCACCTTGTCCATGTCTTCAATCTGAATCTGACTCACCGTTCCCGTCACACTGACAGCGGCAGACACATTGCCGACAGAGAGAATTGGGGCGGCGACACAACGAATGCCCAATTCTTCTTCTTCATCATCCATGGAATAACCCAGTCGCCGCACGCGGGCCAGTTCGACCATGAACATTTCGCGAGACGAAATGGTCTTTCGCGTAAATCGATTGTAGGAGTAGCTCGCCAGCAGGTTCTCGATAGAATCCTCAGGCTGAAACGCAACCAGAGACTTTCCTAGACCAGTGCAGTGCAAAGCGGAGGTCTTTCCGATATAGGTGTCGAACTTGATGATTCCCGGTCCGTCGACCTTTTGAACGAAAACGACCTGGCTTCTTTCGAGTATGCCGACGTGCGCCGTGAACCCCGTCTCTTGCACCAGCCAGCGGAGATGAGGCAGGGCAGCATCAGGAAGAGGGCTGAGGTTGAGAGCCCTGCGGCCAAGAGCAAACAATTTAGTGCTCAGGTGAAAGCGGCGGGAAGGCGGATGTTGACGGATATAGCCCAATCGCTCCAGAGTGGAAACCAGCACATGCGTTGTGCTTTTGGGAATTTCGAGCTTCCGGCCCATTTCTGAGATGTTCCAGCCGCGTTTTGAAGAGTTCAGCAATTCCAGGATTGAGAAAGCCCGGTCAACCGAACCTGAGCAGGGTTTCTGCGAACTGGCCATTGTCGACCTCCTGACTGCGTACTTCCTTGCTTAGCCCTTGATGAAAAATAACCCGGGCGACATGGCCCCCTATTCTCATTACATTTCAGTGAAACGCATCTTGTCGTAAATGTCAGCTTTGTCCCCTTGGTCGTCAAGCGAAATCGCGGGTCTCGTCCATAATACTGGACGAAGTCTAGGGGAAGAGCACTGGACCGTTCATTAAGTAGCGGAAACAGAAATAGTTACGGCCACCGCGGGGCGAGACACGTCGACCGGGCCTCAAGCATGAAGGTGCCGGTAGCCAGCGTGAGTCTAGAACTTGTCTCATATACGGGTTTGCGGCTTCTGGTTGGACCCTGAGCCCCGCTTCGAGGGCGGGTCTCATGCGCGGCCTCTCCGAAATTTGTCTATTTATGAGACCAGTTCCAGTGCTGCCTTCTGCGTCGGTGTGCAAGCGCAAAGAGAGCGATGGACGCGCCGTCGGCGAACATTAATGTCCACACCATGAGGGACGCAATGCCCCGGGTGTTCTTGAAAATGCCCGCCAGGAAGATCGCGACGCCTGCGCCCGCACCGCCCAACATGTTCAGGCAGCCGGTTGCGAAGCTGAAGTTGCTGCGATCCGTGAAGTCGTAAAGACATGAAAAGGTGTTCGCGATAAAAATTCCCGACGAAAGCCCGAAGCAGAAGGTAGCGATTTGCAGAAGGAGTAAGGAGTGCGTCGAAAATATGAGCAGCGCGAATGGCGAACAACACAGCACTCCACCCAGAGCCACTTCGATGCGGCTGGTGAAGGGTTTGGTCACGGCCCAATCGCCCACGACACCTCCCGTGAGCACTCCCAGTGCCGACCCGATCTGCAGACAGAGTGTGCTGGTCACACCACTTTGCGCCAGATTCAGTTGGTATCGTTCGTGCACTACCGTTGGAAGCCACGCATAGATCACCCAAAGCATGGCGCAGAAAGCGAAAAAGACGGCAGCAAGCAACAGAAAGGGAAGAGATCGCACGGCCTTGAGAGGTGAGGGGCGTTCCGCTCGTGTGGGTAGTGAAGCAGAATCGAATCCCCAAAAACGCCAGATCAATACGGCCGAATAGACTAAGCCCGTGGCCACAAGCATTTGCGATCCGCGACGCCAGCCGAATTGTTGAGCTGACCAGCCGCCATACATACCCCCGATGGAAAGACCCACAAATTGCGCCAGGCCCAGAGCGGAGATGGCGCGCGATCGCGCGGCGATCGGATAAATTGTAGCGATCAGCGCGAAGGCTGATGGTACGAACAGGGCTTCCGTCAGCCCCATCATGCCCCGCCAGAATATTAGCTGCGAGAGATCGCGGCTGACCGATGTGCCAAGGGTTGCCAGACTCCATAAGATCAAAGCCGCGATCACCATTCGATGGCGAGGGATTCGGTCTGCCAAATACCCGGCCAGTGGCATGGCCACGGCATAGCTCCATGCGAATACACTGCCCGTCAAACCGAGTAGCGTATCCGAAAGCGCCAGGTCCAGCCGCACTTGTGCGAACACGGCAAAAAAGAACTGCCGATCGGCATAGTTCAACATGAAGGCGAGTGCCAGCAGAAGAACCGGGGTCCAGCCCTGATTGTTCTCACGAACCTCAGGTGCTGCAATTGTGCTCAAGCCATCACCTGATACTGATTTCGATCTCGTGTAGAAAGCTGACTCTACCAGAATAAGTGCCCTGGTCGGACGCGTCTGCTTTATTCCAGGATGGTGGACGATCTCAGCCGATGCTTGCTCCTGGCATCGGCAGACGCATATATTTCAAGGGAAAAGTGCCCCGTCGTTATCGCCGGTTCTACAACAAAATTGTCGTCTCGACCGGAGCGAACCCGGATTTCCTGTCACTCTGCGCCGGACACGTCCACGTATGCGCCTTTCCATTAAAGAAAGGCGCATGAAGGTCGCCAACGCCACCATGCTCAACAGGAAATCCGGGGGAGCGCAGTGGAGAGATCTGCAGTTTCTTACCGCGACAAAAACGGTCGCCAGAGGATAAAAATTCCGCTATTCACTACCATCGGACAGAATGAAGCTGATTGCGTTCGTATCAGATGAGAACTATTTGGCGCTGGCCAACGTAGCAGTCGAACTCGAGTCCCTAACCAGCGGGGACCGTCAACTCTTGCTCTCCTCGGCCCGAGGAGCTCTCTACGGCGATGTTCCCCCAGGCAGCTATCGAGTAACGCTCTCCAAAGATGGATATGGTGCCAAGTGGGTTATCTGCAAATTGGAGCCGGGGGCGCCATACCAGTTTCGCCTGTTGAGCGATTGCATCCTGGGGTTTATGTGGCCCAAGTGGGTTCGCGCCGGTGAACCGGCGGAGATTCGTTGCCATAGCCCGGAGCCCTATCAACTCACTCTCTGGCGATATGGTCTCAAAAAGGAATTTGTTCGCATGCTCGGGTGGTACGACGAGCATGGCCCACGGGCTACTGTCCAAATCACCCCTGATGGTGACTACTCACAGACGGGGGTGAATTGGAACCTGTGTGGCTATCCCGTCCCCCATGTCCAGCAGTTTGTTACGGGCCCGGAGCGTTCGGGGCTCTACTATCTTTGGGCGCGCACTGCCGCCGGCACGACGTTTTCGTTTCCCTGGGTTGTTGCGCCCAAGATACCTTGCGCGAGCATCGCAGTGCTTGCTTCCACAAACACATGGAATGCTTATAACAACTTTGGGGGCAGATCGAACTACATTAACAACGCGGGCCTGCCGCCGGCACCAACCGTGAATGCCCGGCAGGATCTCACCCGTTACACCAGTGCACAAAGAACGTGGTCGATCGAGGACAACGAATACAAACCGCTCGCATTCGAGCGGCCGGAATCGGGCAATGATATTTTCGATAACCCACCTTGGGGCGAATCTTCCATCACCGATCCGATAAAAGGTAGGATGCAGTGCGGGCAGGCGCCTGGAGAGTGGCGCCTTCTGGGTTGGTTGGAGCGAGAGGGCTTTGCCTACGACTATTATGCCGAAGCTCAACTGCACGACGGCGCACTGCCCCTCGAGGCTTATAAAGTCCTCGTGACCTCTGTCCATCCTGAATACTGGACGCGTGCGATGCTCAACCGGGTCGACACCTGGGTCCGTGAGCGGGCGGGTAGGCTCATTTATCTGGGGGGCAATGGGGTGAACTGCGAGGTGCTGTTCGAGCCTGGCGCTACGATGCGCTGCCTGTCCTTCGACGATTCGGCTGACTCCGCCTCGGGTCACGACTCACGTATGCACCGTACCTTCAAATCTGAGGCAGGGATATTGGGAGTGGCTTTCTCTGAGAGTGGTGTGATGACTGCCGCCCCCTACCGCACCCTTGCTGCCGATCATTGGGTCTTTGCCGGCACCGGACTTCACAATGGAGATCTCTTCGGCGAGAAAAGTCTGCACGAGCGCGTCTCGGGAGGCGCCTCCGGACATGAAACCGACAAGATCACATCGAGCTCGCCCAAGCGGCTCGAACATCTTGCCAAAGGCATCAATCCGGATGATGGGGGCGCCGACATGGTCTACTTTGAGCAAGGTGCGGGAGCCGTTTTTTCTGTCGGCTCGATTACCTGGGTCTCGTCCTTGTTTCCTGATGATCGTGTTTCCCGCATTACCCGCAATGTGAT
>JBARKD010000314.1:0-7580 GCA_049800615.1 Acidobacteriaceae bacterium
GTCCTCTGCGCGCCACCGTTGTCGCTTTGCCACGGAGCGGCTACCGCCGTCGGCAAAGCCCTTCCGAGCAGACTTCGGAACGAGGGTTGGGTTCTTGCTCCGATGAGCAAGCCCCAACCCCACACCTGTGCGGTCAGCTGGCAAAGTGTTTTATCCCGCCGGGCTCAAACTCGCCGCGCCCACCGTTAAGATCAGAAACAACTTCGGTCTCCATTGCATTGAGACCGCTATCGAGCGTTGGCTTCGTGGGCGTATCCGCCAAGTTCGTGCAGCAGCGCTTGCGCCGACTCAGGAACAGCAATTTTGCCGTCAAGAATTTCGTGGCGGTTTACGTCGTCACCATACATGGCTCTGTCTCCACTTTTGTCGGCTTGCACTACGGCGCCATTGAGGCTCACCCCGATGAAAACGCCTTTGGAACGCGAATAAGACAAAATCTCCGCATTCAATTTAAGGTCAGTGCCAGCAGCGGCGTTCCGGCCCACCGGCCCGGCTGCTATAGAAGCGTCAGCCCCGAGTTTGAATTTGTCACTGAGCAGACTGTGCAAGGCGTGATCGTTCATAAAGAGCATCACCAGGTCGGTCGAAGAGCCCCCGATCTGATAACCCACACTTCCGCCATCAACAGCGATAAACATCGGAGCACTCCAGCCATGCTCGGTGCGACAGGTTGCCAGTCCCCTCCCATAGCTTCCGCCAAATACGAAAGCGAATTTCTTGTCCCCTGGAATGATGGCGATACACTTCGCCGATTCCAGAAGATCCGAAGGGATACCCTGATCCGGGGTGTTCATGATCTCCTGGAAGACCTGGGCAGCCTTCTGGGTGCGAATGACATCATCCTCGCGATCCGAGGCGACAGCAGTTAGAGTTACCAGCAGAGTTAGCGTTGTGACGACCAGAATGCGTTTCAACATTGTTATCCTCCTCTTACAGATTCGAACTCAATAACGGCAATGCGCTCCCGATACATCGATTCCTAAACTCGGTTTCCCTTCGCCCCAGGCGATGACCAGCGCGAACAAGACCGACGTGGACGAGCTCGCTCAAGAGACACTCCCCGATTTCGCAGTCGCAGTCGCTATGTTCGTTGCTTCCAGCTTCGGATCAGCGGCGGGTGACTCACAAAAGCGATACTAGACACTGGTAGAGGCCGTTTCTGACCAATAATGCACACATTTCAATTCGACCCCGAGAGTGGCCGCCGTTAGGTGTCGAAACGAGTCCGAATTGAGATGACCCGGCCAGTGGTGTGCGGTAAGGTTGAAAGCGAAGATTCAGTAACCGGCGAGCCCCTCTGCATGCATCAGATCTCTGAGCAATATGTACGGCGGAGATGCTTAACGGCGCCTGTCGAAGCGGTGCGGCGTCGGCTCAGGAGCAGACGCTCGCACAATCTGTCTCACTGCTTCTTCGCAGATGCTGAGGTTGCTTGCCGTCGCGCCGGATCCGCGCTGGGCCATGCCCGATGGAGCTTTCAGATCTGATTCTGCCTCGGTGAAAGCACCACGCTAACGATCTGGATTCCTGTGGACGGTTCCTTGACCCTCGGTGAGGACTACATTGAAACACCTGAAAAATCCGCCGGCGTCGCCAAGGCCAACGAAATGCTCAAGAAGGGCGACCACAAGAAGGCGATGGAGACCCTCAAACTGGCTAACATCGACGTTAGCTTTGTGATGGAGGTGGCGCCCCTCGATAAGACCACGAGCGGGATCAAGGAAGCGGCGAAACTTATCGAGGCTGGCAAGTATTATGAGGCCAACCAGGCAATGAAAGGCGTCGAGGATGGTTTCCGCTTCGACGTGACGGACGTTGACTCTACGCCGAAGAAAGCTGCAGGCGAAACGTCCAAGCCAGCGACTAGAACGGTATACCGAAGGTTTCGAGAAACGATCTCTCGTATTCCAACACGTCCTCGTTATGGTTGATGCAAAGGACTACTCCGCTGGGGAGTTCCTGATTAACCGATAGGGGCATGGTTCACCCATTTTCAACACTTCGGCCCAGGAAACTGTTCAAAATTGCTCAACTATGCTTTTGCGCCACACTGTTTGCCGATCACTCTTGAGCCCAACACTCCTTCGGCTGACTCTATATGGAAGCTCTTGAGCTCTTGTCGTGTGGGTCAATGCTGAGGAACGAGCTGTAGACGTGGCGAATCGCTTCACGAACAAAATAACCCGCCGACAGGTTTCATTTCCGCGGCATCTCCCCGACTGATCTTGGGAACAACTTCTCTCCGGTTCGCCTTTCTTGCCGAAACGTTGAGCAGCAAAACGGATAGTCGGCGCCGAGAGATAGGCGACGTACATGTCGGAAAATTCAACTTCCCGACGAAGCAATTCCATTACTATGCACAAGGAATTCCTGAAACTTCTCTGCGTGCGTTCTCACACGCTCAGCACTGGGATGCGCGACTCGCGAATGATCCCGTAGCCACTGTGGTTGGCTCCCAAATGACCGCCAGGTGGAAAATGCCCAATGACGAGGAGGTCGCCCTTGGATTGCTCCGCAGCGCGATTCAATAGCTGATGCACATCGCCGCTATCAATGATTACCTCGGCTTTGGTGCCCACGTCCTGTTGAAGCTTGGCTATCTCCTTGGCGGCGTAGCCGACAAGTTCCTCCTTCCACTCAGGAAGGATACGGGGCCCTCCAGGGCCGTAAATCTCCACCCCCGCGGTAATGTGAACGAGCGTAAGCCCCGCCTCAAACTCAGCGGCTACCTGCGCGGCGCGCGAGACGGTATTGCGGCTGTGGTGACTCAAATCGACTGCGCAAAGAACGCTCCGGATGGCGAATTCGCGCGCCGGTACTTCTTCTGTGTACGCTTCGGCCCAAACCGAACAATCGCTGTCGTGTAGCACTTTGGCCGCCACCGAGCCCAGCAGGAAGCGATAAAACACTCCATGGCTATGCGTGGACATCATGATCAGCTTCACTTTTTCGTCGCGAGCTGTCTGCACGATCTCGCGGGCCGGATCGCCTTTGAGCAACAAGCGCTTAACGGCGATCCCATCGAGCTCCTGCCTCAGCGATTGGTCCAGGTCCTGCTGCGCTCGTTTGACGACTTCCGCATGCAAACCCCCGGTGAGTTCATACCCAAGCTCGATCATTCCGACTGGATAGCTCATTGACGCTACCACATGCAGCAATATGATTTCGGAATGGAAATGGCGCGCCAAAAACGCGGCCTGACGAACCAAGGCCAGAGAGGTGGTTGGAAATTCAACCGGAAGAAGAATCTTATCCATTAACATTTCCATCATGGAAGTCTAATTCTACCTCCTAGAATAATCCTGCGAACGCTCAAGAGACTTGTTGTGTAAGCCTTGATAGCGTAGGTGTCGTCGTACCACACACTAATGCGCTATTCATGCTTAATTTAGTCGGAGATGTTTGCTGTCTCTTTTCTTGGGAAACCGCGTAGGAAAGAACCTCTAGTCGTGCAGGACGACATTAAGCAGCGAGCTGTGGACTTGTAGCCCGCCATTGTAGTGAACAAATCCCAATTTCCTGAACCGGTTCATGAAGAAACTGACCCGCGAGCGGGTTGTGCCCACCATCTCTGCCAGCATCTCCTGGGTGATCTTGGGAACAGTCTCGGGCATCCCCTCCTTGCCAAATCGGGCGAGCAAAAGAAGGATCCAAGCCAGTCTCTTTTCGCTCGAATTGAAAAGCTGGTCGACCAGGTCTTCCTCGTAACGGATGTTTCGCGATAACAAATAAGCCACGAACAGGTCGGAAAATTCGTGTTCCCGATGGAGCGCGTCCATCATGGCTTTCTTGTCGATTTGCAGAACGGCGCAATCCGTCATCGCGGTTGCAGAACCCATGCGGCGAGGTTGGCTCGCAAGCGAACCTTCGCCGAAAAACTCTCCGTCACCTAATATGCCGATCGTTGCTTCCTTGCCAGTCTGCGAGACCACGGTGAGTTTCACTGCACAGACTTCCTGCCCTCGCCGATGGCTGCGAGGAAGTCATGCGGATCGAAACCACGCTTACCCACGGCACTTGGACGTAGGGGCTTACGCTTTGTTTGGGGTGACGGGTAGATTGGGATCTGGGCGCGGGCGTCGATTTTCCGTCTGCCTGGAGAACCTCTGGGTTGGCGATCAGGAGACATAACACCTCCTTCTGCCCGAACAACGACGGATCTATTTTTACTGCTTTTCTGGTTTGTATAAATCCAGAAATCACAACACGCAATGCACCTTTTTGGATGGTTCCAAATGAAAGAACGGTTCGCATACTGTGCGTCGCAGGAGTCGCTGAAATGCGGGTTTCCCACCAAGAGTCCGCCCCGAAGTTGTTCATAACAAGACGGGATAGATCTCTTCGCGACACCTTCTCGGCAATTCCATACAGCAAGCGTGAGCGTTATTGCTCAGACCGTCTTAATTTCGATTTGCTAAGGTCTGAATTATTCGATGCACTGACGCGTCAGCAGCAGCGAATCATCATCATTCTTGCAAGGGATTCCCAGCCAGTCGCTTCCACTACGGGTAGCCCATCAGCAGAAATGACAATAGGCGGACCGGACCATGCTGGATACGTTGGATCGAATGAAAGTCGAGCTCTCGACAATACGCGTTGCCGGCGGGCGCCATTGACAGCTCAGCATGCTCAGCTTGTCCTGATGTGCTTGCAGCCGCGCCAAGGGTTGGTGGATGAAGCGAATCGCAATTTGGACCAGTTCGTCCGCATCTGGCCAGGTGAGTATGAGATCTGCAGTTGGGTTCGTACGACAGTTCCTTGGCATGTCATTGTTGGGAGCGATGTCAATCGCGCCCCTTACGTCATATCCGTGCGAGAACCTTTGTAAGCTGCCTGTGGCTGCAGTACAGCTTAACTCGTCCGTTCGGGAGCAAAACAATACAGAAGACCTTTTTCGCAAGTTGAATGCGCGTCACCGTTGGCAAGAAGCTCGTCTAATTCGGCTCTCTGGAGTTCGCACCTACAAGCTGGAAAACGACAAAGATAAAATCGTGGCCGAAGAAGCGGTAGTCGTGGAATACTCGGCGCCGGCAACAGAAACATTCACAATCACCTCAGGAGAAGGCTCGGGATTCGTGCGCCACCGGATATTTCAGGGTCTGATGAAGGATGAAGAAAAGAGGGTACGAGTCAACAAAGACCCTGACAGCTTGATCACTTCGGAAAACTATGCCTTGAACGTAGTTGGCACAGATCGAATCGGCAACTCTGATTGCTCGGTGGTTCACGCTGTTCCGAAGCGCAAGGAGATCGATCTCTTCGAAGGAAAGATCTGGATCGACAACCAGGACTCGCGATCGTGAAGATCACCGGCCATCTCGCCAAAAGCCCGTCGTTTTGGATCAAGCAAGTAGATTTTGTGCGGGACTATCAGAAGATCGGCGGGTTCTGGCTTCTTTCGAGAGAAGAGGCGGTTTCAGTCATCAGAATATTCGGCAAGGAGACACTGACGGTCGATTACCGGAACTATACCGTCAAGGGATTGAGTGCAGGTCGGTCTCTTCCAACGAATATTGCCAACACGCCTCGCGATGCTCGTCATCATGATGAATAACAAGGCTAAAGCGACAACCGGATTTACAATCGCGAACCGCCCGGGACGCTTATCACTGGTAGTGCCCCTTCTGGAGAGACTTCGAGGTTCGCGTCTTCTCGATGCTTGTCGGCTAGCTCCGAGTCCGTTTGAGTGCCGCCGGGTACGCTTAAGATTGGCAGCGCTCCCTGGGGAGAGACTTCCACCTTCGCGTCGCTCTTGTCGGGTTGTTTTGTTTCTTGGACATACTTTTGTGCTCCTCAATAGGATTTTGATGCTTTAGACCTTTCGCTGACTGAGCAATAGAGGACAGTCCTCGAGACAAGCGACGTGTTCTGATACGAATCTTGAATCTATCGATTCGATTTTGACGGAGGACGTCTCCTGTCCATAGCTATCGAAGATTACGCCATGATCGGCGACTGCCACACCGCAGCCTTGGTTTCAAAACAGGGTTCGATCGACTGGCTTTGTTTTCCGCACTTTGATTCCGCTGCCTGTTTCGCTGCGCTGCTCGGAACTGCTGAGAACGGGCATTGGTCCATCTCACCCTCGGAACCGATCCGAAGTGTTCGACGGCGCTATCGCGAAGGAACGCTTATTCTTGAGACCGAATTTGAGACCGAAAACGGATCGGTAACACTCATCGATTGCATGACGCCTCGCGACGAAACGCCAGATCTTCTGCGGGTGGTCGTCGGTACGAGAGGCCAGGTCCAAATGAAGCTCGAACTGGTGATTTGATTCGACTACGGTTCGGTGGTTCCCTGGGTTCGACGTACCGATCATGAAATTTCCGCAATCGCTGGTCCAGAAAAGCTCAATTTGCGCACCGAGGTGCCGCTTCGCGGGGAAGACTTCAAAACCGTCGCAACATTTACCGTGGCTGAGGGGCAGAAGGTATCATTTGATCTGACCTGGTATCCCTCACACCAGTCTGAACCTTTGCCGTTGAACATTGATAAGGCTATTCAAGACACTCAGAATTGGTGGCGGGCATGGTCCGATCGCTGTTCTTATCGCGGCAAATGGCGCGATGCGGTATTACGCTCGCTGATCACTCTAAAAGCCCTGACATTTCTGCCCACGGGCGGGATCGCGGCAGCGCCGACAACTTCGCTCCCAGAATTGCTGGGCGGCGTACGGAACTGGGATTACCGTTTTTGCTGGGTGCGTGATGCCACGCTTACCCTGCACTCGCTGCTTGATGCTGGATACCACCGCGAAGCCCGAGAGTGGCGTGAATGGCTTCTGCGGGCCGTTGCGGGCAGCCCTTCCGAACTCAACATCGTCTATGGCCTTCGCGGCGAACGTAGGCTCACGGAACTGGAACTCACGTGGCTTTCAGGATACGAGAAATCCGTGCCGGTCAGGACTGGCAATGCTGCTTATAAGCAATTTCAATAGATATTTTCGGAGAGGTGGTCAATACTCTTTTTCAATGTCACCAGGCAGGGCTCAAACCGCCGAAGGACGAAGGCGAAGACGTTGCACAGCCGCTGATTGAATTTCTTGAGACCGCATGAGAGCGCCCCGATGATGGCATTTGGGAAATGCGCGGCCTGGGCCGGCATTTCGTTCACTCCAAGATGATGGCATGGGTCGCCGTCGATCGCGCTATCAGGTCCGCAGAGCAAGGCTGGATCTCGGGAGATATCGCGCGATGGAAGACGCTTCGGGCCACCATCCACGAACAAGTATGCCGGCAAGGCTTCGATGCGGGCCTCAATTCTTTTGTGCAGTATTACGGCTCGAAACACCTCGACGCCAGTCTCCTCATGATGCCTCTGGTCGGCTTCCTCCCAGCGGATGATGCGCGCGTAATCGGCTCGGTTAAAGCCATTGAAGCAAATCTCATGGAGAGTGGCTTTGTAGCACGGTACACGCAGGACCCGGACGTCGATGGGATGCCGCACGGCGAGGGTAAGTTTCTCGCCTGCACTTTCTGGTTGGCGGACAATTATGTATTGCAAGGCCGCCATGAAGATGCAGCCCCTATATTTGAACGCCTGCTGGATATTCGTAACGATGTCGGGCTACTCTCCGA
>JBARKD010000315.1:0-4257 GCA_049800615.1 Acidobacteriaceae bacterium
CGTATTGGGTTGCTGCCATCCCGGCTATGTTGTTTCTCGGGCTGGTGATGATGCCGTTCTACTACATCTCGAAGACGTACTCCGTGCCGGGGTACCTCCATCTGCGCTTCGGGAATCCAACCCGGGCCTTCTCCGCCGTCTGCTTTGCCTTCATGACCGTCCTGATGAGCGGCATCAACATGTATTCGATGGCGCTGGTGATGAAAGTGGTTCTGGGTTGGGACCTCAACTTCAGCATATGGCTCTCTTCCGCGGTGGTCGCGGTGTACGTAGCCCTGGGAGGACTGCGCTCCGCCATCTTCAATGAAATTCTGCAATTCGTTTTGATATGGGCAGGAGCGCTTCTGATTCCCATCCTCGGCATGATCGAGGTAGGCGGCTGGAGCAACCTGACGCGGCTAATTCAACTGCGCCTGGGACGCTCGGACTACACGCACCTGTGGAGTACATTGGGGCACTTCCGGGACAACCCGATGGGAGTTCATTGGACCGGCATTGTTTTGGGATGGGGCTTTGTTTTGTCGTTCGGATACTGGACCACGGATTTTCTGGTGGTACAACGTGTGCTCGCCGCCGATAGTCTCCGCTCCGCGCGCCTGGCGCCTATCATTGGCGCAGCCTTCAAGATGATGGTGCCTCTGATCGTGATTGTTCCAGGGCTCCTGGCTTTGGCGGTTCTACCTTTCCCCCTGTTGCCTGAGGGTGCGGCTGTGGCCAGTCACGGGCACAGCTACAACGAGGTATTGCCGCTGATGCTGGTCCGCTACTGCGGGCCAGGATTGATCGGCCTTGGCGTTACGGCGTTGATTGCTGGTTTTATGTCGGGCATGGCGGGCAACGTGAGCGCATTCTCGACCGTGTGGACCTACGATATTTACGGGGCCTTTCTGAATAAGAAGGCGTCGGATCCCCATTACGTGGCCATGGGCCGATGGTGCACGCTGCTGGGCGTGCTGGTCTCTGTCGGGACAGCCTACCTTGTGCAGCACGCGGCCAGCATCATGGACTACGGCATGCAGCTCTTCAGCTTCTTTATTGCCCCTCTGTTTGGCACAGTGATCCTGGGCATGCTGTGGAAGCGGGCCA
Source organism: Acidobacteriaceae bacterium (assembly GCA_049800615.1). Taxonomy (GTDB): domain Bacteria; phylum Acidobacteriota; class Terriglobia; order Terriglobales; family Acidobacteriaceae; genus PALSA-350. The sequence goes on from JBARKD010000315.1 coordinate 1,087, forward strand.
CCGGTCAGGGCGGTTTCTGGGGCTTGGTTGCGGGCACACTCACTTCGATCGGATTGTGGGCATGGGTAGTCAGGGATCCCTCGGCGTTGCGCTACGTGGCCCTCTCCCCCGATGCCAAATACATGGCGGAAAACCTGTATCGCGCACTGTGGGCGTGGATCGTTTGCGTAGGCGTCACAGTCGTGGTGAGCCTGATGACCAAAGCCCGGCCGGTGACGGAACTCGAAGGGCTGGTCATGGGAGTATCCGCAATACCAACAGCGGAGAAATGCCACTGGTACCAGCAACCAATATTCTGGGCTGGTGTCGTCGCCGCGGTGTTCGTGGTTCTGAATATTGCGCTGTGGTGACCCCGAACCGGGTGGTTGCTGGGAGGAACGATGAGAATTTGGATGTGGCTGCTGGTGTTGCTGCCGGCAAGCATCGCGTGTGCCGCCGAAAACCCCGACTGGACCACTCCGCAGGAACCGTTCCGCATTGCCGATGGCCTCTACTACGTGGGCAGCAAGGATTTGGCGTCTTACCTGGTCGTGACACCGCAAGGCGACATCCTCATCAATTCGAGCCTGGAGAGCTCGCCGCCTCTCATCAAAAGGAGCGTGGAAGAGCTGGGATTCCACTTTGCCGACATCAAGATTTTGCTGATCAGCCACTCTCACGCTGACCATGACGCCGGAAGCGCCGAGGTCAAGCGGCTGACCGGCGCCAGGTACATGGTCATGGACGGCGATGTGGGCGTGGTGGAAAGCGGAGGCGCCAAGGATTTCGTCTATGCAAAAGACCTCTACCCCGCGACCAAGGTGGATCGTGTGCTGCACGATGGCGACCAGGTGCAGTTGGGCGGAGTCGTGCTGGTCGCGCATAAGACTCCCGGACACACCCGGGGCAATACGACGTGGACAATGCGCGCACGGTTGGACGGGAAACTTCGCGATGTCGTGATCGTCGGCAGCTGGTACGTAAACCCGGGCTACCGCTTAGTCGATAAGCCGGGAAAGCCCGCGTCTTATCCGGGGATTGCCGACGATTACAAGCACTCTTTTGTAATCTGGAAAAGCCTCCCCTGCGATGTATTTCTCGGGGCGCATGGTAGCTACTTTGACATGCTGGAGAAGATCAAACGGGCCAAAGCCGGAGCCGGGGAAAGCGTTTGGATCGATCCGGACGGTTATCGGACCGCGCTCGCTCAGCGGCAAGCGGCCTTTGAAGAGGAACTGAAGCGGCAACAGGAGGCAAAATAGCCCACGACCCAAATATTCAGGCGCACAGGCTTTCTTACGGTTCTGGAGGCAGGCGTTCGATTGTGGCCTGATCCGGCTTGCCGGCGAAATATCTGCTCAGAGCCTTGCTGAAAACCTGGTTGCCCGTCGTTTGATCTCCGGGACTACACGAGGCGACCCAAGCGAACAGTGTGATGGAAGAGTGGAATTTCAAATTGTCGGGCCAGCCGAATATCTCGGTAATGGAACGGCCTCCGACTTTGTTGACCAGGGCCGTACAGTCTCGTAGCCGCGAGCCTAAAACGGGATGTAGAAGATAGGCGCTTGCCTCTTCCGGACCGGATATGGCGTAACGTTGCGCCATCGGACTCGAGCCGAGCCCCTGTATCTGGGGAAAGATAAACCACATCCAGTGGGACCGTTTCTGTCCCGCCGCCAACTCGGAACGCACTTGCTCGAAACAGGACTGCTGCGCATCCACGAAACGCTGGAGATGGTAAGGATCCGTCACTGGAGTGATTATAAAATTCCTCCTCTTCCCGGGCCCAAACGTGCCGCGACGCCATTGGCGCTAAACTATCCAACCATGCGCGGTTGTTTTCTTTCTGTCCTTCTCTGTTTAGGTTTCTCCGCCACCGTTCACGGCCAGTCTGCCCCGTGGGGCACGTGGCGCCAGGTGGGCGGCGGCCCTGATAACATCCACTACTCAACGCTCAGCCAGATCAATCGCGACAATGTCCACTCCCTGCAAATCGCCTGGCAATTCGACAGCGGCGACCAGCATGCCAAGTCTGAGATGGAGTGCAATCCCATCGTTGTGGATGGCGTTCTTTACGCGACCACGCCCAACGGAGATGTGGTCGCCCTGGATGCGGCGACAGGAACGTTGCATTGGAGGTTCGATGCTAACGAGGGGCTGGGCAACATCGGCAAAGTGCGCAATCGTGGCGTGACCTACTGGTCTGAGGGAAGCGATCACCGCATCTTTGTAGGGGTCCGGCCGTATCTGTATGCGCTCGATGCCCAAACCGGCAAGCCCATACCGGCGTTCGGCAAGGATGGGCGCATCGATCTGCGCGAGGGCCTGGGACGCGAGCCGCTGAACTGGGTGACCATGACCAGCCCCGCCGCGGTCTACAAAGACCTGGTCATTGTCGGCGGGGAGATGGCTGAAGTGCTTCCCGCTTCGCCGGGCGACATCCGTGCCTTCGATGCGCATAGCGGAACATTGCGCTGGTCGTTCCACACCATTCCACATCCGGGCGAGCCCGGATATGAGACCTGGCCCAAGAGCGCATGGACCTACAGCGGCTCTGCGAACAACTGGGCAGGGATGACCGTCGATGACAAACGTGGAATCGTCTTCGTACCCACCGGCTCCGCGGCTTCGGATTTTTATGGCGCGAATCGAACCGGGGACGATCTATTTGCCAACTGCCTGCTCGCCCTGAATGCGGAGACCGGCAAGCAGATCTGGCATTTCCAGTTTGTGCATCACGATATCTGGGATCGTGACCCGCCATCGGCGCCCGCCCTGGTCACCGTGACGCGCGATGGCCGGCAGGTCGATGCGGTAGCACAGACCACCAAGCAAGGGTACGTTTTTCTCTTCGATCGAGAAACGGGAAAGCCGCTGTTTCCCATCAAAGATCAAAAATATCCGCCTTCTGATCTTGAGGGTGAAGTTACCGCCAAAGAGCAGGCGCTGCCCGTGTTGCCTGCTCCCTTCGCCCGGCAGAAGCTGACGGCGGATATGATCACGACGCGCACGCCGGAGGCACATCAGGAAGCACTGGAACGCTTCCTGAAACTGCGCAGCGATGGGCAGTTCATTCCCGGAAGCACCCAGGGGACCATCATCTTTCCCGGATACGATGGCGGCGCAGAGTGGGGCGGGCCGGCCTTTGATCCCACCACGGGCTTGCTCTACGTAAATTCGAATGAAATGGCG
>JBARKD010000316.1:0-7845 GCA_049800615.1 Acidobacteriaceae bacterium
CAGTTACTCTGCACTGGAAACGTCCACGGTATGCGCCTTTCCTTTCCCCAACTCCGATCCAGCCGGCATCTACAGGATGCCTAAGAAGGATGACTAAGACTCTAGAAGGGGGAGCGCTTTTTCGAGGCCGACACCACGCGAGGCCTTGAGCAGCACAGCGTCTCCCGGCCGGAGCTCATCTTTCAGCCATTCGCCGGCCTCCTGCGGAGAAGGCAGAAAGATAGCCAGGGCGCCGGCTACATGCGCAGCTTCCACGATTGACAGCGCACTTCCTCGCACGCCGACCACCAAGTCGATGCCGCTTTCCGCAGCGGCTTTTCCGCACTCACGATGCAAGCGAACAGACTCGGGACCGAGTTCCAACATTTCGCCGGCGACAAGGATTCTGCGTTTGGCAGGCATGGAGGCGAGGGTGGCGATCATGGACTTGAGCGCTTCGGGGTTGGAGTTGTAGCAATCGTTGATGATCGTGGCGTCGCGGATGTGCAGGACTTCGCCGCGCTTGTCCGGCGGACGCAAGCGGCCAGCCGCGGCGGCACACTCGGGCAGCGAAATGCCAGCCTCCAGGCCGGCCGCGATGGCCGCCAGCACATTCCAGACGTTGTGCCGGCCAAGGAGCGCCATCGTGACCGTTGCTTGATCTGTGCCGGCCGTAACCTGAAAGCGAACTCCTCGGGCGCCGAGATCCACTATATCGGTGGCCTTGGGATCGGCACACGGACCGATCCCGTAATAAATAGAGCGGCCGTGAAAGTCGCGGCCAAATTGACCCACGTAGGGATCATCGCAATTGAGGATGGCAATGCCGTTGGTAGAGAGGCTTTGCACCAGCTCATATTTGGCGCGCGCAATGCCGGCAACGCCGTCGGCAAAATTCTGGCCATGTGCGTTGCCCACGTTGGTGACGACTCCCCAATCGGGATGCGCGATACGCGCGAGCGCGGCAATTTCGCCGATATGCGACATGCCCATCTCAATAACCGCCACGTCGTGGTGAGGCTCGATCTTCAGCAGTTGCAGTGGCATGCCGAACTCATTGTTGAGGTTGCCCCGTGACTTAAGCACGGAGAAGCGTGCCGACAAAACCGCCGCTACCGCCTCTTTGGTCGTAGTCTTGCCCGCGCTACCGGTTATCCCGATCACACGCTTATTCCAATGCCGACGAACGGCGGCTGCCAGTGTCTGCAATGCCAGCAGCGGATTATCCACGATGAGCAACGTATGGGTGTGCGCCAGGTCCAGGAGATCGGTTACCTTGCTGCGGGAGACAACCGCGGCTCGGGCGCCGCGCTCCAACGCAGACGCGACAAAGTCGTGCGCATCATAACGTTCTCCGCGAATGGCGAAGAACAAGTCACCGGGGACGAGCGTCCGCGTATCGATCGAATACCCCGTTGCCCATTGCTCGACCGGGTCGGCCGCTCCCGACCTGAGCTCCGCTCCGGTCCACGCCGCGATGTCCTGGAGTTGCAGCTTCATTTGCACCGCCCCTGAGCTTGCATTATCTGCCTGGCAATGGCTGCATCGTCGAACGGAATGACCCGGCTGCCGATGGTTTGTGTTTTTTCGTGACCCTTGCCGGCCAGGAGCACCAGGTCGGCCTGTCTGGCCTCGGCGATAGCCAATTCGATTGCGCGATGGCGATCCGGTTCGACGACGACTTTAGCCCGCGCACCATCCAGCCCTGGGAGGACCTCCTCGATAATCGCAACCGGATCCTCTCCCCGCGGGTTGTCTGAAGTAAGCACGACGACATCGCTGCCCACTCCAGCGGCTTTACCCATTAGAGGGCGTTTGCTCCGATCGCGATCGCCCCCGCAACCAAACATTGTGATGACGCGCCCGCGTCCGGGGCTCACGAACGCGCGAGCAACCGCAATGACATTGCGCAAGGCGTCGTCGGTGTGAGCATAATCGACCACCACGGCAAAGTTCTGGCCGCAATCAACCGACTGAAATCTTCCCGGGACAAAGTCCAGCGAAGCCGCACCCTGAGCCACTTCTTCGAGGGTGAGCCCGCGGGTAACGGCAGCAGCGCCCGCGGCGAGCAAATTGTAGACGTTGACTCCTCCGGTGAGGCGGGTGGCAATAGGCACCTCTCCCTGAGGAGTGATCATGAAGAAGCGCGTCCCCGAGGGCTCAATCTCCAGTCCGCGGACACGGAATTCTCCGTGGTGGAGCCCATAAGTATAGATGTCCGTGCTGGATGCAAGCGTTTTCAACTTCGCCCCGTAGGCGTCGTCCTGGTTAAGGATGGCAACCCGAGGGGGAGGCCCGGCAGAGCCGTCGAATAGCTTTCGCTTGGCGGCGAAGTAGTTCTCCATGGTTCGGTGATAGTCGAGGTGATCCTGGGTGAGATTGGTGAAGATGGCCACGTCGAAATGCAATCCGGACGTCCGCTCCTGGTCGAGCGCGTGGGAGGAAACCTCCATAACCGCTTCAGTGGCTCCGTGGTCCACGCCTTCGCGGAATAACTCCAACAGGTCACGCGATTCCGGAGTGGTGTGAGGGGCGGGAAAAATTCTGCCCGCGGCATGATACTCGATGGTGCCGGCCAGGACGGTTTTGCGGCCCTGGTGGCGCAGCATGGCTTCGAGCAGAAATGCGGTGGTTGTCTTGCCGTTCGTTCCCGTCACGCCACTGAGTTTGAGGTGGGCTTCCGGATGGGCAAAGAAATTGGCGGCGATGGCGGCGAGAGCACGCCGGCCATGAGCTACTTCGATTCGAGCGAGATTGGGATAGGCGGCAGCGGCGGCAAAGGCGGCGGCAGAGTCGGTGACGATGGCCGTTGCGCCCTGCGCGACGGCTTGCGGAGTAAATCGGCCGCCATCGGTCGTGCCCCCGCGAAAAGCGACGAAGAGCGATCCCTCGCGCACGTGCCGTGAGTCGTACTCGATCCCGGTCAGTGATGGATTGGGGCCGGCCCGTTGAATGAGCTCGACACCATGCAACACGCTATTGAGGTCCACGCCGCTGCTCACCTTTGAAGCAAATCAGGAAATGGTATGGCCTCGCGTTCGGGACGACGAAGCTCGGGCGTTTTGCGCCGACCGATACGAGACTGCAGTGGCCAGCGTCTTAGCGTCTTATCTGGACAGTCTAACGGGAAGAGCGGCGCTAGCGTGTGAAGCGGACTACAACTTCGGTACCGGGCGGCACCAGGCTTCCCGGCGCAGGAACCTGTTCCCTGGCGATTCCACTGCCGACAATCTGCAGTTCCAGACCGGCGGAGGCAGCGCTCTCAACAGCGACACGCAGAGGCTCACCCACAAATGAGGGAACCCCGACCTGGTTGGCTGCACTCACCACAATGCCGTGACCGGCCAGATGCGGTGGGAGCGGGTCGGGAGTTGCGATTATGGGGGGTTCAGGCTCCGTATCTTCCTTCTTTTGCTCAACTCGAGGGCGGGGGGAGACGGACGACGCGAATGGAGCGGGAGGTGCAGGTACCGGCGGCGGCCCGGCGGAGGCTACTTCATTCGCCGCGGAAGGCACCGGTTGTTGCCCGTTGGCCTGGCTGCGAAGCGGGTCGTCCGCAGGCAGATTATTGACTTCCGCGTAGAGCGCATCGAGATCACCGGTGTTCCCGGAGGGCGTCTCGTCCAACTCTGGTGCGACCTGCGTTTTTGCCAATTCTGACTGCGGCGTGACATTTGTATCGTGGGGCACGCCCAGGTACTCGAGCACCTGCTGAGCTACCTCGCGAAAGACAGGACCGGCATTTATGTTGCCAAAGTGATTACCTTCCGGGGAGTCAAGCACCACCACCACGCTGATCGCGGGATTGTTGATCGGAGCGACGCCCACGAACGAGGCAACGAATTTCGTTTTCGAGTAGCGATGTGTCAGTATGTCGATTTTTTGCGCCGTACCCGTTTTGCCTCCCGCGGTGTAGCCGTTGAGCCCGGCGACACCCTTTGCGGTACCGTACAAGACGACGCCTTCCATCATCGTGAGCATCGTACCCGCGGTCGCGGGGGAAATGACGCGATGCGCGCCCAGGGGGAGCGGATCCGGCAATTCTCTCTCCGGATGAAAGGGGAGTTTGTGCAGCTTATCGGCACTCTCGCTGGTCTTTTGCAGCAGGATGTGAGGAGGCAGATAGACGCCGCCGTTGGCGATGGTCGACACCATGCTGACCAACTGAACAGGAGTGACGCCGACTTCCTGTCCCATCGCAATCGAGCCAATGCTCGTCGCTGTCCAGCGGCGCGTAGGACGAAGCAGGCCACGGGTTTCGGCGGGCAACTCGATGTCACTGCGAGAGCCAAAGCCGTAAGCCTGTATGTATCGCATGAAAGTGTCCGAGCCCATGCGATCGGCCAGCTTGACGGCAGCCACGTCACTCGATTCCCACAAGGCCTTCTCGACAGTGAGCACGCCGTTGGGATGACTGTCGTGGATGATCCTTCCCTTGAAGTTGATCCTGCCCCCCTCGCAATCAATCAACTGCTTGGGCGTAGCCACCCCTTGCTCGATGGCCGCGGAGTAAGTCACGAGTTTGAATGTGGAACCGGGCTCATACACATCGCTCACAGCATGATCTTTCAGCTCGCCGGTGGTGGCGTGGCGAAAGTCGTTGGGGTTGAAAGTGGGCGCAACGGCCAGCGCAAGGATCTGGCCGGTATGGGGATCCTGCACCACGACGGTGCCGTTCAAGGCGTGGGTTCGCTTCAGCGCAGCGTCCAGAGCGCGTTCAGCTACGTACTGAATGTAGTCGTCGATGGTAAGAACAAGATTCTCTCCGGGCTCAGGCTCACGTTCCTGACTATCCAGCACGTGTCTGCGAGCATCGAGCGCCGTAAGCATGCGTCCCGGAACGCCATGCAAATCGTGGTCGAACTTACGCTCAATCCCGCCCAAGCCGTTATCATCGGTGCCCACATATCCCAAGACCTGCGCGGCCGACTCTTTGGGATATTGGCGTTTGAATTCCTTCTGCGTGTAGACGCCTTTGAGATTGAGAGCCTTGACTCGCGCAACCAACGGCGGATCAAGCTTGCGTGCGATCCAGGCGAAATTTCTTGAAGCGTTCAGGCGGGCTTCTATCTGGTGCGCGCTGGTGAAGCGATCGGTAGGGTCTACGTGCACGGCTTTGCCTAAGGCAACGGCCAAGTCGTGGCGCTTCTCTTCGGGAATCTCGGAGGGCACGGCATAAACAGAGTCGGCGAGCACGGTCATGGCGAGCGGCTGGAGGTCGCGGTCGTAGAGCATACCGCGCCGCGGTGCAACTTCAAACGTGCGCTGCTGCTGCCTGGCGGCGCGGTCTACGTAATCCCTGTAATGCACCACCTGGAGAAAAAAGAGCCGGCCACAGATCAGGATTACCCAGCAGGCAAAGAAGATGGCAATGTGGAGCAAGCCGAAACGGTGACGTACGGTGCCGGCATTTACCCGGCGCACTCTGGAGTCACCAGGCCTGGGAGCTTCCGGCTGGGTGCGCTTTGCTTGGCGAAGGGAGAAGATTTGTTTCAACTGAACCCGCCATACTGAAGTTTGCTTTCCTTCAAAGGGCCAAAGCCAGTCTATTTGCAGGACCTAAGAACGAGAGGGAGATAACGCGGGCCACAGGCGATCTGGTTTCCGGAAAGGTAAACATTGGCGCAGCACCCATAAGCCTGGTAGCCCACTCAAGCCAGCTAGGTGGCTTGAGTGGCTCATCCAGGTCTCTCACAACGAGCTTTATCTTCCCAGGGTCATCGGAGCAGCCTTTGCCATGACGGGTGTGGCGGGATCAAACTCGCTGTTCCCCTGTACAACCTGACCGGGATGAGGGGCGTCCAGGCCCAGTTTGCGAGCCATTTGGTCGATGCGATGGGGATTGGAAAGTTGCGCTTCCGTCAACCGCAACTCGCGATTTTGCTCTTCGAGCTGGATCCGCTGCTGCTTCTGCGCTTCCACCCTGTATCCGTATTCAATGGCGCTGAGGTGCTGCAATCCGTAAAACATTACGATCACAAACAACACGGTCATCGCTACCGAGAAAGTGCGCATCTCGCGCACGCGTACCGGATCGGCAGCCTTGACCAGGCGAGTGTTGTCCAGCCGCCGGGTAAAGAAGACTTCGGGAGTAGGTCCTCGCCGGGCCCGTTGCTGGGCGGCAAGTAGCTGGAGGTTGCGATCCGCTACCTGTTGGCTGTTTCGCCGCGATGCGTAGCTAAGTTCGTATGCCGGGATTGTCTGCGTTGCCATTGTTCGTCCGCCCTAGTGATGACTGCTTAACTTTTCGTACTACCGTGATTCCGGGTTCTCTCCGCGGCCCGCAATTTTGCGCTGCGTGCCCGTGGATTGCGATCCGTCTCTTCTTCGCTCGCCGTCACCGGCTTACGAGTAAGGATTTCGAAAATCCCCTGTCGCGCGCCCTCGCGCAAGGCATCTTTTGCCAGCCGATCTTCGAGCGAGTGGAAACTTATCACCACCAGCCTTCCCCCGGGCTTCAGCAGCCTGGGGGCGTCGTGTAACAACGCCTGTATCTCGTTCAGCTCGGCATTCACGTGAATTCGGAGCGCCTGAAAGATTCTGGTCGCGGGATGGATCGGATGGCGGCCTCGCTCCGATTTCATCGCCGGGGCGACGGCCGATAGGACTTTGGCCAGTTGTGCCGTGGTCCTGATCGGCCGCGCCCTGACAATGGCTCTGGCAAATCTCCGCGATCTCCTTTCCTCTCCGAATTCGTAAATCAGGTCGGCGAGAGATTTTTCGTCGACCTGGTTTACCACTTGTTCGGCGGTCATTCCCTTCCGCGGGTCCATCCGCATGTCGAGGGGTCCGTCCGCCTGAAAACTAAAGCCTCTGTGCGCCGTGTCGAGTTGCATGGAGCTGAGCCCAAAATCAGCCAGCACGCCATCCAGACTCGCTTCGGCGATGTGACTGCCGATGGTCGAGAACTCCTCGCCATAGAGCACCCATTTCGGCATCTCTTCTCCGAGCTCTTGCTCGAGAGAATGAAGGCGGCCTCGAGCCAGCTCGAGCGCATCGGGATCGCGATCGAAGCCGATCAACCGCCCATTGCCCCCGAGCTGCCTGGCAATGGCTGTGGCGTGGCCCGCCGCACCGAGCGTGGCATCCACAAAGGCGCCGCCGGGGCGCACATTCAGATATCGAATCGCATCTTGTAAAAGAACCGGCACATGCCGCTCGTTACCTGCTGCCATGTGCTCCCCCTGAGGGGCCTACCTTAAAGTCCCAAGTCCGAAATTTTCTGATCGTCGGCTTCGGTCCATGGATCTGAATCCATGCCTTGTATGAATGTGCTATGGTTGACCACCTCAAGGTGGTCCTGCATACCAAATACCGCTGAGTCCCCGTCCAACTTGGCTGCCTCGCGCAGGATCTGGGGGAGAAGGAGCCGACCCTGCGCATCCATGTCCGCCACCTGCCCGAAGTAGTTCACCCGATCAAGAAACTTCTTTTTGGCCAAATTCGAATTAGGAATTTCGGCCAGCCTGGCTTCGATTTTTTGCCACTCCTGCAGCGGATAAATTTCCGCCCGCTTTCCGTCCTTGCTGGTGATGTAGAACTGCGGTCCGTAACGTTCATCAACCACTCGTTTAAAGTCCGCGGGCATCTTGAGTCGCCCTTTTTCGTCGACGCGGGTTGGGTGATTGCCACGAAACATCGGTTAAGCTCTTTCTCGTGACTGGAACCACTCAAACTACGTGTTGTCACTCCACTTTCAACCACTTTTGTCCACATCTTAGCCCAGCAGAACCGACTGTCAAACGGGAAATTCCTGCAATTCGGACCGGAGTTGTGGGTTTCTGTGGCAATTCGGGAAAAATACAATAGATTGGCTGGCTACGCTAAATAAACACTACCTATAGTGTTTATCTAGTTGATTCAGGT
>JBARKD010000317.1:0-2191 GCA_049800615.1 Acidobacteriaceae bacterium
GCGGTCGCTGATCCATACTCCCTCGCCCCATATTCCCTCGATCCTCATTCCTTCGTCGATCCGGAACTTCTTCCTGTGCTCAAGCAGTTTCCCGCCTACGACCTCTCAGCGGAGATGGTCGCCAAGTTCCGGCAAATGCCCGGCATGCCCCCGTTACCAGCTCCCGCGCCGCAGCCCGTGGAGCGGCATATCCCCGGTCCGCGAGGAGCACCCGAGGTTCGTCTTTGGATCGTTGATCCAGCGCCGCTCGAGAAGGGCAAGCCGTTGTTGCTTCACATGCACGGCGGCGGCTTCATGATGACCGATCCCATGTTGATGCCCCAGATCCAGGGGATCGCGACGGATTGCCATTGCGTCGTTGTCTCAGTTGACTACCGGCTGGCTCCGGAGACGCGCTATCCCGGCTCGCTGGAGGACAATTACGCCGCGCTCAAATGGGTTCACGCCCATGCGGCGGAGCTCGGCATTGATCGTTCCAAAATTGCCGTGGGTGGTGAGAGCGCGGGTGGCGGCCACGCAGCTAGCCTTGCAATTCACGCCCGCGACCGCAATAAACGCCATCGCAACGAAGAAGATGTTCCCATCTGCTTCCAGTTGCTCATCTACCCCGAGCTGGACGACCGAACGGGCAGCTCCCGCCCAGCGCCGCCCGCCATTGGCCACTTTATGTGGACCGCGAGCGCCAATCGTCTTGCCTGGAGCTCGCTGCTCGGTGTTCCAGCGGGTTCGTCCAGGGTGCCCGTAGCTGCCGTACCAGCCCGGGTAGCCAGCGTCGCCGGCCTGCCGCCTGCCTGGATCGGCGTCGGTTCGATCGACCTGTTCGTCGAAGAAGACATGGAGTACGCGCGCCGGCTCGTCCATGCCGGAATCGCCACCGAACTCCTGGTCGCGCGTGGCGCCTTTCATGGATTCGATCTCCTCGTGCCGGATGCCGAAGTCTCCAAGCAATTCACCGCCAGTTGGAAGTCAGCGCTGCGCAAAGCTTTCGCCACATCGTCGTAGTGAAGGTGTCGGCAATCCGCCAGCCTTAAGAAGGGCCGGGTGCTCCATTTCTCGCTTCCTTTGCGAGAAGCCTGCCCTGAGCGACGTCGAATGGTGGGGCTTTCGCTAGCTGTGTGCTGAGGTTGCGGTGAACCGGCCTTGCGCTTTCTGCGACGCCAGGCAGGCGATTTGCGGCACCCGGCGAAACGAAACCGGGGTAAGATAACGCCATGAGTCCAGAGGTTTCCGATCTCCTGAAACGCGCACTTGCCCTCCCGGTGGACGAGCGCACCGCATTGGCTAACACCCTGCTCGACAGTCTCGAAGAGAGCGACCGATCCGTTCAAGCGGCTTGGGATGAAGAGGTCGCGCGCCGTATGCGAGATTTGCAAGCTGGCAAGGCGGTGACCATCCCTTGGGAAGAGCTGCATCAGGAGTTGTTGGCGATGTTGAATGAACGCTAGGAGTGTTCGCTACCATCAAGGCGCAAGCGCGGATGTTAAGAGCGCGGTCGCTTGGTACCGCAAGGGCAGCCCGAAGGCCGCATCGGACTTCGTCGCCGAGCTAGATCGAGCGGTCACGACGATCCGCGAAGGTCCGGAACGATGGCCGTTGGGAAAGGGCAAGACTCGACGGTTCCTTCTTTGGCGATTTCCTTTTTCCATTATCTATTCTGAGCAAGAAGGCACGATCATTATTTGGGCCATCGCGCATGGCAGCAGACGACCTGAGTATTGGGCTCGCCGGCTTAAATGACCTCAAGCAGGGAGTTGGCCCCCCTTTCGACCAGCGGAAATCGGGTGCCCCGTCCTTGTCGCGTTTCTGCAGCGGGGCGGGGATTTTGAGTTCCGTCCGCTCGGCATGATCTGCGTGGTTGTCTCGGCGGAGGAATCGCCACTTTTCGGCGCAGTCTCGATGAAAAATCCCCGCTCTTCCGCATAGGACGCGGCACCCAACGCACATCCGTCCCCGAACGGCTGGGCCCCCGGAATCGCAAAATTTCTTGGACGGTTTGTCGAATTCCGGTCCGGCCGTTCGACCATATCGTGAAGGCAGCGCAATTGGCCCGCCGCAACGCCGGTTACAGGAAGAAGACTTGGCCCACCCTCAGGAGGAAACAATGCATAAGAAAATTAGTGCCATCGCGATCAATGGATTCGCATTAATTGTCGTGCTTGCTACGGCGTGCTTCGGCACGTCAAATCAGGCG
>JBARKD010000318.1:0-4422 GCA_049800615.1 Acidobacteriaceae bacterium
GTAAAGAAGTGAGGAAGAAAATCTCGTACCACACGAAATGAGGATACGCCATGAAATGCCGCCGGAATCCGCTATTAATGTTGGCCGCGATCACACTCGTAATGCTTTGTACTCTCGCCGTGGCACAACAGACAGAGTCGCCATCAGAGCAGCCGTTGGCGACGGGCACGACACCAGTGACCACAGCTGGAGGCACGGCTAACAAACTGGCCAGGTTCGATGCCGCGGCCGACATTACCAATTCACAGATTGTCGATAACGGGACGAATGTCGGCATCGGTAACACCGCACCGGCCGCAAAGCTGGACGTGAGCGGCGCGGGAATTATTCGCGGGCTGCTGACCTTGCCCGCGACTGGCACGGCCTCGTCGACAGGCGGCGCGAATTCACAGCCGCTCGACTGGGCGGCATCCGCATTCAACAGCGGGGCGGCAACTGCCGCGGCGCAGAACTTCCGCCTGCAAGCCGAACCTGCAGGCAATGACAGTGCCGCGCCATCGGGAACGCTGAATCTGCTCTACGGAGCGGGCTCTGCCACCCCGGCTGAGACCGGATTGAAGATCAGCAGCAAGGGCGTCATCACCTTTGCCTCCGGCCAGACCTTTCCCGGTGGGGGCTCCTTCTGCATCGCGGTGAGCGGCGGCTTCGGCCCTCCTGCTGATGGCACGACTTACGTCAATCCAGCCTTTACCGTGCCGGCGGAGAACAAGTGCACGACGTGGTCGGGCTACACGAAAACCGGTTCCACGGTCGTCATAATTTCGAACGGCGCCGCATGTCTTTCGAGCACTGGCAAGACGCTGACGGTCAGCGTTTCCAACGCCGACCCGGAGTTCTTCGGTAGCACTCCGGAAGCGGATTACATCCAGTTGACCCGGGCCGGATCATCGGGAACGTTCACCGGTGGCAGTGACCAGGGATCCGATTTGGGTGGGAGCGCGAACCAGATAACCTGCACGTCCAGTCTGTTGACACTGCCTGACACCCACGACTAACCGGCCATTGTCGAGCTTATCAGCCGGATCCCCACCCTTTCGCGTTTGCTGCGAAAGGGTGGGCGGCACGGACGCGGATTTTCAAACCGGGGACGAGTGGGGCACCCCATTTCGCGGCCAACAAGGCGCGCGCGGTGCGCTGCTTTACCACCTGCATCGCCGTCACGGAGTTCCGATCTCTGGTTCGGTGATGAGCAGGTGAATGTGCCGGGCATGACGACGTATCCCACGACCACGAAGCGATAGCGCGGGCGGGTCTGTTCGAGAATCGAGAGAAACCGGTCACGGCTGCGCGCGGTGCGCAGAAAGGCAATCGCCGGTAGCAGGAGCAAGTGATAAAGTGCAGGTGATGCGCGCCGTAGGTGCGATGCAGACCGCTGGGCATGACAAACCAATGGTCAGACAGCATCGCCGCCCGCCCTTGCAAAATACGCAAGGACGGGGCACCCAGAGTTCTGGAACGGGACGGAAAACCAGAGCAGAAAGGCTGGGCCCCCCGTCCGGCCTACGTTTACAATGAGAATGGCCAGCGCGTTCGGAAGAGCACGTCGCCGGGGGCCTTCACCGAATTCTTCTACGGGCCGAACGGGCTGGTGCAGAGCGTGTACAACGGAAGCGGGTGGCCTGCAGAATATGTATTTGCGGGGAGCCATTTGATCGCGGATTACACCAATGGCACCACGGACTTCGTACTGACTGATCATCTCGGCTCGACACGAGTGATGACCGGAGTTAATCAGGCAGTGTTGAGCAACATGGATTACATGCCCTTCGGCCAGCAAATCGCGGGTGGCTCGGCAACGACCGACAAGTTCACGGGCCAAGAGTACGACTCAGAGTCCGGGCTGTATCAGTTCCCGTTTCGATACTTCGAGTCGCCCATGGCAAGATTCATGACAGCTGACCCGGCGGGGCTGGCAGCGGCCGATCCGACGAATCCGCAGACGTGGAACCGGTATGCGTATGTGATCAACAATCCCGTGCTTTTGACCGATCCCACGGGCTTGCGTCCGCCGTGCCCAGTAAATCCAAACTGTTGAAACTATCCTACCGGTGCGGACCCAAGCGCGGGGAGCTGCACAGCCTCCATCGACGGCGGTGCGGCGGTCCCTTGCGAGGTTGCGTTCGGGTCCGCCCTCGACACTCTTTCAGGTACCTTCAATATGAGTAGCAGCCAGATTCTTGGCGCATCTGGAGGGTATTGGAGTGGTCCACCGGATGACATGACCTGGAACGACGCATGGGACGATGATTCGGACGACCCAGGAGCCGCCGCAAACAACTGTCGGGCACCTTTCCTCTGTAACCCGGTTGTTGGGCCAGCAAGTCCAGCAGTGAATCGGCCCAAGCCTCTGTCATTTTGGGACAAGGCAGGTCTGGTCATTGCGTGCATTGCTGGTATGGATCCAGAGTTCGCAGCACCCATAGGAGGAAGTCCACAACCTGCCGACTCCACAGAAAGCACGAATACCACTGAGGGCCAGGGCCCACCGTTTGGGCCAAACAAGAGCGGAGGGTCTGTGCCCTACGGTCCGTCCCCGGAGGTTCCGAATGGAGCGGCTGGGGGTGCTGCGTATGGAGGCGGTGTCGCTCAGTGCATCACGAATGTATTTACGGCGTGGCCAAAGTGATGAGCGCGAGAGGGGATATGACTACTTCACCGGCAATCATGCTAGACACACGGAAAAGGGGAGTCCGGTGGGCGTTTCCTTTCCACCAGATCTTAAGTACGGTTGGGGTACTCGCCCTCGCTGGTCTTCTGACTTTTATCGTCTCGCCTCTTCCGCGAGCCCGTTGGATACTAACTGAAACCCCCTACTTTCCGGTACAGATAGCGCTGGCATTCCTCATAGGACTTATCCTTCCGCGCTTTCTTCGTCATTGGCTGATGCAATGGGTTTGGGTGCTTCCGTTTTCGATCCTGTGTGTTTCCTTCATCCTGACGCCTCTACCCTTGGTTGGTCGATTCGAGCGCTATTTCGGGTGGGGCTGTCGGCCTGAGCTTGGCTGCTTTGTCCAGCTTGCAGTCACACTGCCTTTCTACGCCGCAGCATCATATGCCCTAGCCGCGTTCCTGAGGAGCACAATCCAAAGGCGAAGGGGACAACATGAAACCGCTAGGTAGGTGGAAATCATTGAGCGAGATCGAGACTCGGCAAAGGAACACCGTCTGGCCGGACACGTTGAGAAATGGTTCTCTGGTCGACGCTTTTGTGTGGAGGGGTTCACCGAATGCAACCTACATTCAGCGAATCGGAACCGCTCTCTTCGGGCTGCTATTTTTGTGTCCGGCTGTGTTACTTATTCGGTTTGGGTTCTTTGAGGTCGGCCCTGCACTTTTTAGGCTGCTTATGTTTCTGTTGGCTCTTCCATGGATAGCTATTGGCTTTAAATTACTTAGGAATGCTTTCCCACATTAGACCTTAGGTGCTTTCGGGGTCCGATTCGATGGTACATCCCGATTGCGGTGCTGGAGCTGTGGATCGGCTACACGATTGCGATCTGGCAGTTCGGCCCTCCCCCGGACAAGGGTATCCGATAAGTTTTTTCCTTAGTTGCCCGATCCGCTGCTGTCCGGGGTGACGTGTGGTCCGGGAGGGTAGTTTCTGGGGGTAGGAGTTTTTGCCATGGGGGCTGGCCCATCTTTGTCGGCACCATAATAACTGAGGCTGCCCCGGCTTTGCCTGTTTTGCAAAGCTGGGCACCACGGACTCCGATCCTAGGTGCGCGGTCACATACAAAGCCTGGTGGGCTGTGCTATACGTGGCCGATGCCCAACCGACTGCATCGCTACTACGGCGCGGGCTATCTGCACTTCGTCACCACCAGTTGCTATCGGCGACTGCCGCTGCTCAACCAGCCGCATAATCGCGATCTGCTGCTGGACGTGCTCGAGCGCGTACGCCGTCGCTATCGCTTTGTGGTTCTCGGCTATGTGGTGATGCCCGAGCATCTCCATCTATTATTGAGCGAGCCGGAGCGCGGCAATCCTTCTAAAGTCATGCAGGCCATTAAGCAGGGCTTCGCGCGGCGGTTGCTGGCGCGGCTGCGCGCCGCTGGCGATCCGCGGCAGGGCAGTTTGTGGCGCGCGCCCCTCGACGAAGGTCACATCTGGCAGGCGCGCTTCTACGATTTCGTCGTGTTCAGCGAGAAAAAACGTGTGGAAAAACTGCGTTATATGCATCGCAATCCGGTCAAACGCGGGCTGGTGTTGGAGCCGGGTCAATGGCAGTGGAGCAGCTATCGGCACTATGCCGAAGGCGTGAGCGGAACGGTGTTGGTGAACGAGGAGCGGAAAGCGGGGCTTAGGATTCGCAGAGTTGCGTGATAGGATCGGCGAGGTCGGGGTCCGTGGTGCCCAGCTTTGCAAAAGAAGCAAAGCTGGGGCAGCCTCAGTTTAGATGGTACAAAGGTGGGCCAGCCCCCT
>JBARKD010000319.1:0-17131 GCA_049800615.1 Acidobacteriaceae bacterium
CTTCCCCGCAACTTCTGCTTATCCCACCCTTCGCAGAAAGCGCGAAGGGGCACCCGATCCTTGGTCGCTGGTGACCGAGTTCTCACGCTCACTCTTTCAGCCCCGCCCCTTCAATCGGAGTAAGACAGTCCCTCCACGTTCCCGCCGTGAATCGGAAGGGATGCGCTTATGAGTGCAGGTTTTGTTACCGCTCTCGGAGTGCGCGGTATAATCCGCCTCAAATGGCACTGGCCGCTGGCGCGAATGTGGATGGCTATGAGATTTCTGGGCTGCTGGGCGCCGGCGGAATGGGCGAGGTCTATCGAGCCCGCGATCCGATCCTGAAACGGGATGTAGCCATTAAAATTCTTCCGCCCTTTGTGGCGAACGATCCCAACCGGCTCTGGCGCTTTGAACAGGAGGCGCAGGCAGCCGCGGCTCTCAACCATCCCAACATCCTCGCGGTTTATCGATTCGGCGTCTTCGAGGGAGCGCCCTACCTCGTATCGGAGCTGCTTGCCGGAGAGACGCTGCGACAGCAGTTATGGCAGGGTCCGATGTCGCTTCGCAGAGCCATCGACATCGGCGTTCAGATCGCCCACGGCCTGGCAGCCGCCCACGACAAAGGGATCGTTCACCGCGACCTCAAGCCGGAAAACCTGTTTATCAGCAAGGAGGGCCGGGTCAAAATCCTCGATTTCGGCCTGGCAAAGTTCGCCCAGCCTCAACCAAGTAAGGACGACAGCAACCCGACGCAGACCTACGAAACCGATCCTGGCGTGGTGATGGGCACGGCCGGGTACATGGCTCCGGAAACGGTGCGAGGGGAGACGGTCGATCACCGCGCAGACATCTTCGCATTTGGCGCCATACTCTATGAGATGTTGTCCGGCAAGCGTGCTTTTCAGCGCGAGACGTCGGCCGAGACGATGACCGCCATCCTGCGTGAAGATCCGCCGAGCATCTCTCAGATTGCGCGCAATACGCCTCCCGGGCTGCAGCGCGTCATCCAGCGTTGCCTGGAGAAAAATCCCGAGCAACGCTTCCAGTCTGCCTCTGACCTTGCCTTTGCCCTCGAAGCGCTGTCCCAGCCTGGTGGTTCGTCGTCGGTCATCCCGCTGTTGCCGGAACACCGCAGGTCGGCAAGAGCGCTTGCCTGGTGGATCGGAGTTCCCGCGGTTGTGATGGCATCGATCGCCGCCTACTATTTCGCCACCGATCATGCTCCTGCCCCGTTTGCCCGCTATTCGCTCAAACGAGTGATCGACAGCAAACACGTCAGCAGTGTCGCCATTTCCCCAGACGGCATCTATCTGGCCGCGGTGTTGAACGACGCCAATGGCGCCCAGACCCTCGTGCTTCATCACGTTCCGACCAATAGCCAACGGACCATCGTCGAGGATCCGGCCTACACCTATAGTCACGTCAACTTTTCTCCCGACGGCAGCTATATCTATTTCCGCATCGCTGCCCTGGGACAGCCCAAGCCCAATCGGTGGGACGAATACAGGATTCCGGTTCTTGGCGGGCAGCCCGCCCAGGTGCTCACAGGCGTCGATTTTCTTCTCACCTTCTTCGATGCAGGGCAAAAGATGTGTTTTTATCGCCAGGAGTCTGGCGCGGATTCGTACCAATTCCTCAGCGCCAACCTGGACGGCAGCGACCAGCAGGTTTTAGCCAATGGGAAGAAGCCGTTCCCTGTGCTTGCCATATGTTCTCCCGACGGCAAATTCGCCCTGCTGGAGGACGCGCTCGGCAATCTCGAGAGCTTCGACTTTGGCTCTGGGGCCAGTAGACCCGTAGCCTCCTCCTCCGCGCTCGGCCGATACCTTAATGACATGCATTGGATGCCGAACGGGAAGGGGATCTTTACAACCGGTATGGAAAGGATGGACTTCGCCCCGGTGAGCTTCCTCTCCTATCCCTCGGGGAAGATACGGCAGATCACCAATGACCTGAGCGTGTATTCGGGGATCAGTCTAACCGCGGATGTCAGGACCATCGCGACTACACAAAACGACCTGAACGCAAGATTCGCGGAACTTCCTCTGGCGGAATCGTCGTCCCTCGAAGAAGACCAAACCGGAGAACTGGTGTGGTTCACGTGGGTGGACAACAACACTATCGTGGCCGACGGCTCGGGAAACCTGAGGATTGTGAATTTGCAGCGACGGGAAACGACTACGGTCAATGCGGCGAAAGGATACCTGTTGGGGCAGCCCTCTCTTTGCGGACCGGACAAATTGGTCCTCGTCGGCGCCACGCTCCAGGCAGATCTTCGTCGCGTCTATACTCTCCATCTCGATGGCAGCGGCTTGACCCAGGTCACCAATGGACCGAGAGACTACTTCCCGGAATGCACGGCGGATGGAAAATGGATCGTTTACGCCGATGGCACGGATGAAAACAGTGAAACTATCATGCGGCAGCCGCTTCGGGGCGGGACTCCGGAAAAGATCACGCAGGGGCGTTTGTGGTTCAACGTTTCTTCCGACGGCAAGTTGTTGGCAACGGCCGCCGTGGATAGAGGGGCGCCATTGCAGATAGTTTCGCTCGATACTCTGCGTGCGGTGCGAAGTTTTCCCGCCCCCGACCACGAGGATTTCGATCGCTTTGCCTTCTCTGCCGACAGCAAGAGCATTTTCTACGTGACGGAGAAAGGCGAGGGCGCAACCATCTGGCGGCAACCGCTGGACGAAGCACCCCCGGTAAAGGTGGCAGCATTACCAGGAAAGATAGTGAATTGGATTCGGCCGTCACCCGACGGCAAAAAGCTTGGCCTTATCGTGGAGGCGCCTACCTCGGAGACTGTCCTTCTCCACGACGTCCAGTGAGGCGGGAAAGGGCCGCGGGGGCCAACGAGTCTTCGTGAGAACTACCTTACGCAGATTTGGTCCCGTAATAGGGGCCATCAGCGCCCCAGGATTTCATCCTGGGTATTATCAGCCGTCCCTTACGGGACTGGATCGCTTCCGATTCGGTTTACCCAGGACTTGGCGTCCTGGGCTATTATCAGCCGTCCCTTTGGGACTCGGTGTGCAGTTCTCACGCAGACTCTAAAGCCCAAGATCATGTCTGGGGTTGTGACGACACGGATAAAACTGTGGCTGATACAAAACCTAGCGTACGATGCGAACCAGATAGCTGGTCGCCGGCTTATCTCCAATCGGTATTTCCCACCCCATTTCAAGCCTCCGCCCCCGCGATTCGCCCAGGGACTTCGCCGACCCGTCCAGCGCAGTCACCAGCACGCCAACCGCGCCGTCGAGCTGCTTGAGCGTCAACCAGCCTTTGATCACCTCAATCCGCGTTGGGGGACCACCCCAGACTTCCAGCATCGTGCGCCGCGCGTTCCAAACCGAGCCGGTATTCTCCACCCGGCCCGTCGCCGTTAAAAGTAACAACGAAGATTGCGAAATGGGCTTTCCGTCCAGCGAGGAAAGCGTGAGGGCGCTGAACTTATTTTCAATATCGGCGGCCAGGTGCGAGGTGCTCTTGCCGTTATCGCGTACAAACCCCACCAGCGCGCTGCTGCGGCCGGTGTCGATGGTCACTAACCCGCCTTTGTCCGACCGCCACCACGCGAGCTGCCCGGTATCGGATTCGATCGGGTTTTCCGCTTGATCCCGCACTGCTTGGTTCTGCAGTGCCGCCGTCGGTTCGCAGTCCAGGCAACGGATTCGCGAACCATGTTCCAGGGGCAGGGACAAGGGGAATCCCGGCGTGTAATACGGCGACTCCGACTCGGGTAGACGCATGCTCTCGTCAATTTGCCCGGTCGAATATGTTCGCTCCACCACCTTACGCGCGGCTTCCACATCGTGACGCAAAAAGAGCAGAGCGCCGACCGGCATCTGCGCCATCTTCACCGGGTCCTCCGCAATATCGAAGTGATCGCCGATCTCGGGGCGCCATTGGCCGGTCACTTTAGGCTCGAATGTGTAGGTGAAAATGCCGTCCCAATCCTGGAAAGCCCCATAAGCGGCCAGAATAGGAAGCAGCTCGGCCTGGTAATCGCTGGGGAAGGGCTCATTCACCTCGCTCACCGTGAACGGCTTGTCGGCAAAGGTAGAGCGGGTCAACTTCACGGCGATGGAGTGTAGTGGATCATTGACCATAGGCGTATTTCGCCTGCCCGTGATTGCCGGATGCTGCCAGTAAATATGGGCGTCCACAATGTCCAGCTTCGAGGTAGAACGGATCAGCGGCATGCCGGGAATGAAGTATGTATGGTCATTTCCTGCGATAATCAGCGACTTTACGCCCAGCGTCTTCTTCAGGTAACTCCCCATCTCCTCGGCGAAATTCGTTTCCAGGTGGGTATAAAACCGCGCCTCGGCGTAGAAGATCTCCTTCGGCGTTGTGCTGAAGTCCTGTCGCTGGGTTAGCGGAAACGGCTGGTCTCCGTGCAACCCGCCGAGTGATCGCAGATGTGCCAGGTCGGCAGGGGAATAGGTCTGCTTCAGCCAGTCGTTGTACAACCTGGTAAGCAGAGCTTTGTGGTATGGCGTAAGGTCGAGCTGAAACGCAGGCGCGCCCTGGACCAGCTTGCCACGAAACCAGTTCCTCTGCCAGAACTCCAGCACCGAGTTCTCGTTAACGATCTCTACCACGGCAATCGCGGGCTCGTTGCGATATTCCGTCCTGGTATATGGATTGAGATGGGTGAGCAGTTGCCGCGCGTAATCCTTTTCGAGCGCGATGAGCCGGGGGTCGAATTGGGTGATTGCCTTGGCGACCCCGATCAGATCGTAGCCCTCGACGTTGTCGCCCTTCTTATACTTGCGTCCCACGTTCAGGTTGAGATCCACGTAGATTCCGTTGGCCTTCAGTTGACTTACCAGGTAATCGAAGCGGTCCAATTGCCCTGGATCCATGACCTGGCTGGTATCCGCATTGCCGTCCAGCAGCCCGCTCGGGGAGTAGGTCGTTGGCGCGTCTCCCGTAGCCTTGTGCTGCTCCTTGGTCAGGTCCAGAAACTGAAAGCGAACGCAATTCACGCCCACTTGTGCCAGGGCCCGTGCCGCTGTTTCGGCGTCGTGTTTCGCAGGCAGCAGGGCAGAGCCGACCGTCCAGCCGGTCATATTCACGCCCCACATGCGAAAGCGTTTGCCGTCTGGCGTAACCAGGTGGCCACCGGACGCTTTGATAAACCCGTCCTTGCCAGCCGGCGCGGAAAGCAGAAAGCGCACATCGGCATCCGAGTCCGTGCGCTGCTCGTGGTTGACTACGAAGGGCTGGAGTTGCGGCTCCGCCTCAGGCGTGTTCTGCTGCCCGCAAAGAACGACGGGCAGGCTAAAGACAAGGAGTCGGAATAGGAAGCGCATCCATCAATCCGTGAATGAAAGCAGGTCCGTGAATAAAAGACGTTAGAAGCTCAGCCGGAAGGCGCCTTCCATGATCCGCGGATCTCCGGCGCTGATCGCCTGGCCGAAATTCGCGGCGCCGTACTGTGTCGAGATTCCGGTGATGTTGGGATGGTTGAATACGTTGAAGGCTTCGATCCCCAGTTTTGCGCCGACCCGCTCGGTAATGGGAAATGTCTTCGTCGTGGATACATTAAATGCAATTTCTCGTGGTCCAACGATGGTTCCGTTGGCGGCGTCGCCGAAAAAGCCGTAGGCTGGTTTGCCAAACAAACCTGTTGGGTCCGTGAAGTAGTTATGCTGCCCGATTTTTACTTTTCCACTCCCTTGGGTGTGGATCTTTTCCAGCTGGTTGGGCCTGGTGGCAAGACCGGCGTCGCCGAAGGTGTCGCTCGGGGTCAGGGCATAGCCGCTTTCCATAATCGCCAGGCCGGAAAAACTCCATCCCGAGAGCAGTTCGCGTGCCAGCAGGCTATTCGAGTTTCGGAAGTAGGGCAGGTCGTAAACCGGCGCTCCGGTGAAGACATGAGTGCGGGCGAAGTCAGGGCGGCCGTATTCCGCCTGGATGTTGTGCGAGTTCTGAAACGTGCCTACCGAATCGTAGCCCACGCCGCTGCCGCCGTTGCTGCCCGGATTGGCCGGTACTACATCCGTGAGAGCCCGGCTGTAGGTATACGCAAGATTGAGGGTGAGGGAATGGGCGCGATAGACAAAACCGCTTTGCAGTCCGTTGTAGTTGCCAACGCCGCCGCTCATGGTGGAGAGGATCTGGTCATATCCCTGGTAGGGACGATAATAAGCTTTCGCTGTGGCGCCGGTATTCAGGCAAGGGTCGAAACTGTAGTTGGTGGAGGTCTCGGGCGTAGTGCTTTTGGCCGCGCAGCCCGGTGTGCCGGAGGTGGTGAAAGCAAGAGGAAAATTGCCATCCAACTGCGTTGACAGGATGTGTTGCTGCAGGTTGCCCGCATAGCCGACCGAGAGGACCCCGTGGGGCACAATCTCGCGCTGCAGCGTGAGACTGTAGGTCTGAATCATTCCCGCGCGAAAATCGTAGCCAATTGCCTGTAACGATTGCACGCTGGCCGCGCCCGTTGCCCCCGCCCCCGGGTTGCTCATCAGGCTGTTGGTAATGGAGATGTTTTGCGTATACGGAGGATTGGGCAACAGGATTACAGTATTCTGCAGCGAAACCTGTGTATAGCCGATTCCGTAACCGCCGTGGATCGCCGTTTTCCCATCCGCCGTAAGCTGGTAGGCAAACCCTAACCGTGGGCCAAAGTAGGTGTGCCGGGGGTTGAGGATGCCTGCAGGCGTGCCATTCTGGCCCGCAATCACCAGCCCGTTGGTGAGATTCGCGACCGCCCCGGAACTCGTGACTGGTTGACCCTGGGGGTTGGTGGCCAGCGCCCCGTTGGTCTTTACCAGCGGCGCCTCGGTCGAGTTAAAGTCAGCAGGCTGAAAATTCGCCAGCTCGTTACCATCCCGCGTCGTCGGCCCGAAGTAGGACCAGCGAAGGCCGGCGTTCAGCGTCAACCGCGGTGTAGCTCGATAGTCGTCCTGAACGTACCCTTCAAACCAGCGATAGTGGAAATTGCCCGAGCGTTGTGAATTGATCTGCACAAAAGACGCGTCCAGCCCCAGCAGGAAATCTCCGGCCGGGTCGCCGGTATGCACGCCGCTGAATACATAGTTGCCTTGGGGCACATTGCCGGTAGCTACGTTAGCCCGGCGTATCCCGATCATGTAGACCCCGCCGAACTGCAGTACGTGATTGCCCTTCAGCCAGCTCAAGTCGTCGCCGATCATGAACTGGCCGTCGTGACTGTAAGTCGGATAAGCGCCCACGCCCAACCACGACCAGCCGCCGTTGATCTGCATGCTGGGAACGCGATTCAGAGGATCCTCGCCGAGAGGGCGGGGAATCGTGACTCCGTCAGGCAGGGTGTACATGCCGCGTAATGTATTCGTGCCCTTTTGATAATTCTCTGCAACCTGGGCGGAATTTGTAATGTGGGGCGTGAAGTTCGACGTCCAGCGAACGACCGCGTTCAAGCCGGTCGTGTAGGAGGCGGCCCCGGGGTTGGGCGCCGGGTCGTTGTAGTTGCGAGCAGCCAGTTGGATGTTGGTCTCTTCGTACATCACCCGCCCCATCAGCTGATTCTTCTGGTTGATGGCGTGATCTCCGCGATAGAGAACATTGCTGTCAGAGAGCTTCTGCGGAGTGGAATTGACGTAGTTGTTGAACTGCCCGGGAACCACGGCATTCGGCTGCGGGAAGTATGCGTTCATCAACGCTACGGAAACGGGATCCATGCAGCTTTGGTTGATCTGATTGATTTTCCCGTTTGGCCCCGGCGAAAGGCAGGTTGCCGGGTTCAGGCCTCGCCCGGCCAGCAACGCCGAGCTGCCTGCGTCCAACGAGAGAGCGCCCGTGCCCGGCAAGGTCGGGCTGGCGCTGAAGTCGCCCGTGCGCATCGGTTGGGGAAAAAATGCCCGCGTCAGCGACTGAGACGAATTCGACAGGTACCACTGCCCGGAGGCGAAAAAGAAGGTTCGTTTGGTGGATGGGTTGTAAACCTTGGGAATGATCAGCGGGCCGCCCATTGAGTAACCGAAGATGTTCTGATGCAGGCCGAAAGGTGTGCCCGGCTGGTGAAAGAAGTTCAGGGCGGTTAAGAAATTGTTGTTGCGAATGTAATCGTAGGCCGTGCCGTGGTAGGTCGTGCCACCGCTTCGGGTCTGCACCAGGATCTGGCCGGAACCGGCAAATCCGTAATTGGCGCCATAGTTATTTTCGAGTACGCGGAATTCCTGAATCGAATCAATGCCGGGAAGCACGCTAAGCGTGAGGTTTCCGCTGGGCACAGAGTCGTAGATTCCATCAATCAGGTAGGCGGTCTGCTCCACCGAGGTCCCGCCAATGCTCAATTGAGTTTGCCCGCCGTTGCTGGCTCCTCCAGGCCCTAGCTGATTGGCGCCGGTGACGGCGGTCACCCCGGGAACAATGGTCGCCAGCGTCTGGAAATTGCGCCCGTCCAGCATCAACTGGGAAACCTGTTTCGCTGAGATGGTGCCCCCATTCTCCCCCGACTGCGTCTGCACCGAGACAGTGTCGGCCTCCACGGTAACTTGAGCGCTTGTGGCTCCCACTTGCAGCTTCACATCGACTCCACGTCGCGCTCCAGGGTCGAGATGGATATTCTTGACGGTATTGGTGCGAAAGCCTTCTTTGGTGACTACCAGCTGGTAATCGCCGCCCTCGAGCGCAGCCGCCGAATAGAATCCATTCCCCGAAGTGTTTATCGTCTCTGCGACGCCATTGGCCTGGTTGGTGACCACCACCTGCGCGTCTGGCACGACTGCGCCCGATACATCGGTCACGGTGCCGTCCAGAGATCCGCTGGCTGCATTCTGCCCCTGGAGAGTCCATGGGCTCAACAGCAGGATAGCCATAGCACATAAGCCAGGCAGGGAAGCAAGAGCGGCCCTTTGCAGACTGATTTTCATCGTTCCCCTCGTGGAAGTCCGGCCCTCTGCTGCGCGTGAACAACACCTCGCCTGATTTCCGACGCAGACGTTAAAAGGAACGTGAAAATGTTGTCAACTTAAACAGGTGTTTTGTCAGCTCAGTGGGCCGGCCGCGTGTTTTCCTAATGTTTTGCGCCTATCGACTCCGCATTGCGGAATGGGAAAACATGACACTGTTCCGCAATGCGGACCGATTTCCGGACCCCAAAACCGGATTCACCTGGCGCACGCCGCAGCCGAACGGATGCGGAATACATAGGCAAAAGGATTGGGCCGCGCGGAGGGAAGCGACAAA
The DNA here is from genome assembly GCA_049800615.1 of Acidobacteriaceae bacterium. Taxonomy (GTDB): domain Bacteria; phylum Acidobacteriota; class Terriglobia; order Terriglobales; family Acidobacteriaceae; genus PALSA-350. The sequence goes on from JBARKD010000319.1 coordinate 9,169, forward strand.
TGCAGTCCATCTTCTTCCTGGTGAAAGGGAATTGCCTGCTGATCGCCGAGCAGTTCCACGCTGCAGATGGGGTTCGACAGGTAAGGCATTCCTCGGCCCAGTGTGTGTATCAGTAGCTGTCCGCTTGCCGGCCAGTCCAGCGTGGTCGCGTAAAGCAGGTCTTGCCGCGTGGTGAATCGTATGTCCTCAGCCGTATAGACCTGGCGGTCTGAGCCCTTTTCCCGTCCATTGTTTGCCAGCGTCGGCCCTTCGCCATAAAGCACCCAGGGGCGAGTGCCGTAAATCGCCTCTCCGTTGGTCTGCAGCCATTCTCCCATCGCAAGCAAGACGGATCGGGCCTCTTCCGGGATGGTTCCATCGGATTTCGGGCCTACGTTGAGCAGTAAATTCCCGTTTTTGCTCACCACGTCCACCAGCTCCTCAATCAAGGATTTGGGGTCGCGATACTCGTCATGGTCGGCGTAGCCCCAGCTCTTGATGCTTACCGACGTGTCGGTTTGCCAGGGCAGCAGGCGCAGCTGATCCATCTTGCCGCGTTCGATATCCAAAGTGGCGGTATCGGCGGGCATGGCTTCTCCTTTGTAGGTGAGAACCACACCTTGCCGGCGCGCCGCGGCACGATCGTAGTAATACGCGGCAAACTGCTGCAGCGCGGGTTGGAAGGCCGGCTGGGCAATCCACCAGTCGAAATACATAAGGTCGGGATGGTAACGATCTACCAGCTCGCTCGACCGCGCAAGCCAGTCATCGAGAAAGCCCTGGTCCGGCGGAAGCCAACGCTCCAGATGGCTGGGATTGGGTTCTTTTCCATCTTGCTGGCCCACCAGCCCCATGGGAGCCGCAGGTCCATAGAGGCCGTTGTACTTTGCATCCTGAACGTCGGAAGGAAACCGCATACCTCCCTCATACCACCACCAGTGTTCGGCGCGATGTGAGGAAACGCCGAAGTGAAGTCCCCGGGCCCGTGTCGCGCGCTCGAGCTCCCCAACCACGTCTCGATGGGGGCCCATCTTGGCAGCATCCCAATCGGTGAACTGCGAGTCATACATGGGAAAGCCGTCGCAGTGTTCGGCAACCGGGACAATGTATTTCGCGCCGGCGTGAACAAACAAATCGATCCATGCATCGGGATCGAAATGTTCCGCGCGAAAGAGGGGGATGAAATCCTTGTATCCGAATTTTGTTTGTGGACCATAGGTGGCGACGTGATGCTCGAAAGCTGCGTTCCCCGGCTGATACATATTTCGCGAATACCACTCATTGGCAAAAGCGGGCACCGAATAGACGCCCCAGTGAAGAAAGATCCCGAACTTTGCATCGCGGAACCAGTCGGGCGCCTGGTAGGTCGCCATCGATTGCCAACTGGCGCGAAACCGTCCCCGCGCATCGGTTTCCCGGACTTTGGCAACTTGCTGTTCGATTTGCGTCCGGTAGGAGCTCTGAAATTTCTGGGCGTGCGATGGCGAGGCGTCAGCCAGAAACAAGAGCGGCGCGAGCAGAACGGATTGGAAAAGAGCTTTAAATCTCACGCGTGGAAGATATCAAACCGTCGATTGCGGGCGAAAGACTCCCTGGTTGCCAGCGTTCCGTATTCCGGAACGCGGAGAGCGATCCTGTGCGCGGCCGAAGGTGCACAGGCTGTCGTTTGCGGCCGAAACAAGCAGCTCTGCCTGAGCTTCTAGAATCGCTCTTGACGAATCCCCGGCTGCGAGAGTGAATTGGCACATACCTCTTGCAGCCTCATCCCCTTGGAAAGGTGAACCGGCTTTGGCTCTCACACTCGCACTGCTGCACACCAGCCCGACCCTGACCCCCTTGTTCACTACCCTTTGCCGGCAACACCTGCCGCAGACAGAGATTTTTCACATGGTGGATGAAAGCCTGATCCAACAGACCATCACTGCGGGCACGCTGCAAAAGCTCACGGTGCGCCGGGTGATTAGCATGGTCGAGTCGGCAGCGCAGATCGGCGCCGATGGAATGCTCGTTACCTGCTCTTCGATTGGTCCAGCCGTTTCGTATGCCTCCAGGCTGTTTCCTTTTCCCGTTGTCCGGGTGGATGAAGCTATGGCGGAAAAGGCTGTGAGAGCAGGCCGCCGGATCGGCGTGATCGCGACCTTGCGCACGACGCTCGAACCGACTACGGCACTTCTGCGCGAGAAGAGCGCTGCCGCGGGTCTGAACACGCAAATCGAGGAATCGCTCTGCGAAGGCGCCTTTGAGGCGGTGCTCGCCGGGGATACAGAGACACATGACCGGGCGGTGAGCGAGGCGCTCACGGAATTGGCCAAAAAGGTAGACCTGGTGGTGCTGGCCCAGGCGTCCATGGCTCGTGTTGTGCAGCAAATGCCCGAGGTGAAGGTCCCGGTGCTCTCCAGTCCAGAAATGGCGGTGCTGCGAACCCGCGAGTTGCTTGAAGGTGGATGCCAAACCCCGGGGTGCTTGGCGCGCAATCTGGAGTTCTAAAGCATTTTTCCTAATACAGTGGTTTGGCGACATCGCTTATGCGCGGCCATTCTTCCCTCCCCGGCAAGCTTCGCTGCTGGGGACCCGGGCTTCAACGGAATGGCCGCGTAAGATTCAGCTACCCGGTCTACACCATGGGAGAAAATGCTATCGCGAGTTAAGAGACGTCACGGCGTGCTGGCGCTGCTTGGCGCGATGTCAGTGATCACGTTTGTGGACCGGCTCGCCATTGCCGTGGCTGGTCCCGCGATTCAGCACGACATACGTCTTACACCCGTGCAGTGGGGATGGGTGCTCAGCTCCTACGTCATCGCCAATACAGTCTTTGAAATTCCCTCCGGCGCTTTGGGCGATCGCTATGGGCAGCGTTCCGAGCTTACGCGCATCACGGCATGGTGGTCCGCCTTTACGGCGTTGACCGGCTGGTGCCGCACCTTCTGGCAACTCTGCATTACACGCTTCTTATTTGGCGTAGGCGCGGCAGGAGCCTATCCCAATGCGGCGGGGGTCATTCCGCGTTGGTTTCCGCGGCAGGAAAGGGCCCGCAGCCAGGGCATGATCTGGGGAGCAAGCCGCCTGGGCGCGGCGCTGGCGCCCCTCACGCTGGTCCCTTTGCAAAGCCGTTTCGGTTGGCGATCTGTCTTTTGGATCCTGGGCGCCATAGGGCTGGTGTGGACCGTTATCTGGCGGCTGTGGTTTCACGATCGCCCCGCCGACCAGCCCGGAATCACGCTTGTCGAATTGGAAGAGATTGGAACAGGCAGCGTATCACCTCTTCATCATGTGCCGTGGCGCGAGTTGTTGGCTTTGCCTCAGTTGTGGCTCATTACCATAGCCTACGGATTTTATGGCTGGGCAAGTTGGTTCTATTTTTCGTGGTTTCCTACGTGGATGGTGAACGGCGCTCATATTTCGCTAGGGAGAATGGGGATCTATGCCTCGTTTCCATTCTTGCTGGGAATCTGCGGCAACCTGCTTGGCGGCGTGTTGAGCGATCGCCTCGTCCAGCGTTACGGAATGGCGTCGGCCTATCGCCGGGTGACCGCCACCTGCCTGACGGCTGCGGCGATGTTGCTGGTGCTGCTGGGCCTGGTGCACGGCCTGGTGGCGGTGGTCGCCACCTCAACCTTGTGCTTCGGAGTCATGGACCTGATGTTACCGGCCGCATGGGCGATGTGCCTGACCCTGGGTGGCAACTGCGGAGGCACGGCCACAGCCGTGATGAACACAGCCGGCAATCTTGGAGGCTTGTTGTGTACCGTGGTTTTTGGTTACGTGATCCATGCCACTGGGAACTACAATCTCCCGCTCTTCGGCATTGCCGCCGTTGTTCTCATCAGCGCGGCCCTTTTTTCACAGGTCGATTGCACTCGCGGATTGAAGTAGCCGGGAGCCTTCTGGTTGGACCCTGAGCCCCGCTTCGAGGGCGGGTCTCATGCGTGGCCTCTCCGAAATTTGTCTATTTATGAGACAAGTTCTAGTGGCCGATTCATTGTTTTTGCCTAAAGCGCCGGACCTTGAGACGGTTCCCGCACAGTTTCATCTCGCACCATTTTCGTGAGTGGTTCTTGCTTATGTCCAGGAAGAGCCACCTGCATTCGGGGTTACCACATGCGCTAACCTTTGAACTCTGCTCCGACCCAAGCAGGGTGGCTGCTTCGATGGATAGCTTCCAAAGCGGAAGTTCGGGTGCATGCCGGTGGTTCAAAGTCCAGGTCCAGATCAGGCGTCCTCGCCTCCAATCCAACATTCTTGCGTCTTGTGCTTCGTTCATGAACGAACTCAATAATCGCAGCGAATTGTCCAACGGAGGCCGGCCCTCGACAGCGTTGTAGAGAACAGTCCCGAGCACTTCCCGGAAGCGTTTGCTGGAAGTAAGGACACGCGGGGAAACGCGCGGTCCGACCGTTGCACGAAGTTGTCGGACTTCCGAATGGTTAAGCAAACCGCATTGTTCGGTGAATCGCAGCAGATCGTCATAACTGTTGATCAACTCCTGGGGCCCCGACGGTCGAAAGCGCCAGTCGAGTGTGTTCACAAAATCCAGAGCCGGATGTCCCCCGATCAACTGAAACGGTGAGGGAGCTATATTTCGCACCTGGGTCACGCTTCGCACTGTGGATATGGTACAACGCGGATGATCTGACGCAGGTAACCGCCTTATGATATTTTGGCGGTTACAGGAGAATCCCGCACATGCAAACGCCCTCCCAAGGCCACGAGCCGCATTCCGCACAAGCGAATCCCTACGCTTCTCTTCTCAAGCTGGCCGCGGATTATGCCCAGTCTTATCTCGCATCGATTCATGATCGCCATGTAGGCGTTACGGAGTCGGCTCGTCAAGGCATGTCCGAGTTGGCAGGTGAAGTGCCTGTGGATGGTGCGGCCCCGGAAGCGGTTCTTCGCTTGCTCCATGAGGCAGGGTCGCCGGCCACCATGGCTGTGATGGGGGGACGATTCTTCGGCGGAGTGATTGGAGGATCGATTCCGGTGACGGTAGCGGCTCATTGGTTAGCGGATGCCTGGGACCAGAATGCCTGCCTCTACGAGATTTCGCCTGTAGCAGCGTACCTCGAAGAAGTAGTGCTTGGATGGTTAATTGGTTTGTTTGGTCTGCCTGCGACCTCGGGTGGCGCATTGGTTACAGGTACACAAATGGCGGATGTCACCGCGCTCGCTGCCGCGCGCCACGCTCTCTTGCGCGATATCGGTTGGGATGTGGAGAGCGACGGCCTCTTCGGTGCGCCGCCCGTCTGCGTGATGGTAGGAGATGAAGTCCACGCCACGATGTTGAAGGCGCTTGCACTGATTGGGTTTGGGAGAGCTCGTGTGCACCGTATCCCTGTAGACAGTCAGGGAAGGATGTTGCCGTCGCGAATCCCGAAGATCGCTGGCCCTGCGGTGATCTGTGCACAGCTCGGAAACGTGAATTCAGGGGCATGTGATCCCATTGCAGACATCTGCGAGGTCGCAAAATCGAGTGGAGCCTGGGTTCACGTCGACGGAGCCTTTGGCTTGTGGGCTGCAACCGCGCCGGAGCGGCGCCACCTTGTGCTCGGCATGGAGCATGCAGACTCGTGGGCGACTGACGGGCACAAATGGCTCAACACACCTCACGATTGCGGCATCGCGATTGTTCGGGACAAAGAAGCCCTATGGCAAGCAATGGCGATTACTGCCGCGTACTATGGGCCTCTTTCCAAGCGCGAGCCTATGCAGTGGTGTCCAGAGTCGTCTCGAAGGGCACGCGGAGTGGAACTGTGGGCCGCGCTTAGCACTCTGGGTAAAAGCGGAATTGCCGCGCAAATTGAGCGCACGTGCAACCATGCCACTAAATTCGCTGTGGGGCTTCGCGAGGCAGGCCACGAAGTCCTCAATGAAGTAGTGCTCAATCAAGTGCTGGTCTCTTTTGGCTCAGACGAACAGACCGAGCGGGTTATTGCGAAGGTGCAGCACGACGGTGTGTGCTGGTGCGGAGGAACGGTCTGGAAAGGACAGAAGGCCATGAGGATCAGCGTTTCATCCTGGGCAACCACAGAGGACGATGTCAACAGGAGCGTTGCAGCGATTGTGAAAGCACATGAGGAAACCTGTTTAGCTGATCGTCTCGAAGCTTGCTGATTTGTACCTGAAAATCGGCTACTGTCGAGGAATCCATTTTAGTGCGACCATAATTAGTATCTGAATCGCGCGGCGAGGAGGACTCATGCAAACGCTGCTTCACGATCTCCGCTATGCAATGCGGCAGACGGTGAAGAGCCCGGGCTTTAGCTTCGCGGCGGTCATCTCGCTGGCGCTGGGCATCGGAGCGACAACCGCGGTGTTCAGCGTGATCTATGGAGCGCTGATCCATCCGTATCCCTACAAGGCCGCGGATCGCATGGTTGGGCTCGGCCTGAGGAGTAAAACGGGCGACGAGGCAAGAGTCCTCTTGAACGGACCGCAAATTCGTCTCCTGCGCCGGTCCTCCGCCTTAGAGGATCTCGTCGCCATGGATAGCTCGTCCTTGACGCTGACCGGAGGCGACTTCCCGGAGGACGTGGAAAGCCTTTTCGTCACCTCGAACGCCTTTGACTTTCTTGGCGAACCGCCGCTGCTGGGTCGGGGTCTCCTCCCGTCGGACGCAGTCGACGGACAGGAACCGCAACCGGTAGTGGTGTTGAGTTATCAGTTCTGGCAACGGCATTTCAATGGAAATCCGGACGCGGTAGGGAAGACGCTCCAACTGAACCGGAAGAGCTACAGGATCGTCGGCGTTGCGGCGAAACGCTTCCGGTGGGAGGCCAAGGATGTCTATCTGCCCCTGGATCTGACGCAGGATCCAAAGCTGACATACCGCTTCGTTCTCCGGCTAAAGCCGGGGGAAAGCCGTGCGGCAGCCAGCGCGGGCCTTCAACCACTGATGGAACAGTTCGCCCGGGAGACGCCAAATCGCTTCCCCGAGCGCTTTCAGGTAACACTCCACGGTCTGAACGAATGGGTTATAGAACGCATGGGGCACACGCTGGTTTTGCTGCTCGGCGGTGTGGCGTTGCTGCTCGCTATCGGTTGCGGCAACGTCTCCATTCTGCTGCTGGCGCGCGGAACCGTGCGGGAGCATGAACTCGCCGTGCGAACCGCAATTGGAGCGGGACGCGGGAGAATCGTCCGGCAACTGTTGACGGAGTCGCTCCTGCTGGCGATGACTGGTGCTGCTATGGGTATTGTTGTGGCCTATGGTGCGGTCGCGGCCATCAGGGTCCTTCTGCCCCAGTACATCATGTTCGCCTCGGAATCCGCAGTCAGTATTAACCTGCCCGTCCTCTTTTTCAGCATTGGCTTAGCGCTAGCAACCGTGATTCTTTTCGGGCTATGGCCGGCGTTGCAGCTCTCGCGGCCCGAACCGAAGAAGCTTCTGCAGTCGGGAGTGAGAAAGATCGCCGGTAGCATGCGGGGACGCAGGACGCATAGCGCGCTCATCTCCGGTCAAATCGCTCTCACGCTTCTGCTGCTCGCCTGCTCAGGTGCCACCATCGGTGGCTTTGTACGTTTGCTGCACCTGCCGCTCGGCTATGACCCGCACAATGTAATCTCCATCTGGATTCCGCTCCAAGAGAAGTCGTACCCGAGCTGGAGCGGGCGCGCAGCGTATTTCGAGCAGCTTCGGGCGAGGGTGGGCACTGTACCCGGCGTGAGGATGACGGCCATTGCCACCAACGCCACTCCGCCCAATGCCGGCTCCGAAATGCCGTTCGAGGTTTTGGGACATCCGGGGCTGGGCCAGCAGACGGCCCTCCTAAACCTGGTGGGACCGGAGTTCTTCAGCACGCTGCGCATTCCTCTCATGAAGGGCAGAATCTGGAGTGATACAGAAACCCACAATGGCGCAACGCTGGCTGTGATCAATGAGACTCTGGCCAGGCTTTATTTTCCGAATGGCGATCCCATGGGACACTCGCTCAAGCTGCCAGACATAGAGAATCCTTCGGCGGATCTCACCTCAGCTCCAGGAATCGCA
>JBARKD010000320.1:0-2301 GCA_049800615.1 Acidobacteriaceae bacterium
CACGAGAGCTACCCCAGCGAGAGCCGGTAAGGGGTCGTGCATAAGAATAAGAAAAGCGAGCAGAAGCGACAGCACAATGAAGGTCGTAGGCGCGATCGGGAACCACCAGCCGCGCACCGGTTCTCTCAGCCGGAAGAGCGTGGAAGCGGCCAGCGCAAGAAAAAGGACCGCAGAGAAAATAATGTAGGACAACACACGGTCGAAGGCGCCCAGAAAAAGCACCGCAAGCGCCAGGAGAGTTTGCAAAAGGATGGCGTTCGCGGGTGTACCGAGACGGGGATGCATCTTGCCGAATGCAGGAAAGAAGGTACCGGTTTGCGCCATGGCATAGCACACGCGCGGCGCAGCCATGGTGATGGCCGCAATCCCTCCACAGACACAGACCAGCACGCAGGCGGACAGCACGCGCGCGCCGGCCGTGCCGAAGAGTACCCGTCCGAATTGGGCCACGAAGGCAGTGTTGGAAGTTACCTGCTCGAGAGGCAGTACGGCGAGGAATGTAGCGCTGATGAGCAGGTAGACAAGGGTCACGAGCGCAACGCCACCAACAAAGGCAAGGGGCAAGGTGCGTCTGGGATTGCGAATTTCTCCGGCGATCTTGCTCGCCTCCCACCAGCCGCCGAAGCTAAAGAAGGCGCTCATCACTCCGCCGGCAATTGCGGGAAAAATTGCGTCGGAACCCGGTCGGCGTACGGTGAATGGCAGCAGGTTCGCCACATGGGCGTGCCCGGAAACCAGGGCCCAGCCAACCAGACTGAAGAGGATGACCAGCTTGAATCCATTCACAAACGCCATAATGGCAGCGCTAAAGCGCGTACCGATGAGGTTGAAGGCGGCAAAAAGGCAAAGCAATAGGGCTGGTACGGTAGCAAGGGCGCGCGTGCCTACGGGCAGCAGCTGGGCCACGTAGGGCGTTGCGCCTACGGCCAAGGCGGCCGCCACGCCGGGGTACATTACGATGGAACTCATCCAGCCGTAGAGAAACGCGACCTGCTCGCCATAGCCGGCTCGCAGGTAGACATATTCTCCTCCTGACTCGGGAAAGCGAATCGCCAGCTCAGAGTAAGAGAGCGCGCCGCACATGGCCATCAACGCAATGCCGAGCCACACCAGGCCAAGCAGCAATGGAGATCCCAGCGATTTGGCCATGGCAGCGGGCGTGAGGAAGATACCAAGGGCAATCGCTTCGCCAGTAACCACCGCAACTGCTGCCGCCAGGCCCAGTTGTCTTTGCTCTTGCTTTGTTTGCTTGTGCACGTCGCGCCCCATCCTATTGCGAAAGTTTGCCTAGCGCATCCACCGAAAGATGGAGGGAATCGCTGGAATGCGCTGCCGTCCCCCGCAGCTTATCCGTGCGTTGCCGTCGGCGCGATACGGAACGTCCGGAACTGATCGCTCCGGCCCGTTTACCATCGTCCCTCCTGGGGTAAGGCCTTAGAGTCTTCCCTTTGGCCGCTTTTCTTGGATGTGAACGAGGCTCCGGGTTGATAATCAAAGACCATGAACATCAGCGTTGAAGAAGCCGGGCTCGAGGTTCTCGATTTGAGGACGGACGCCGCGTTTGCGACGCGGAATCTCCACGCGAGAGATGTCGGGACCCAGATGGCCGGCCTGCAGCGGCTGTCCCGCGCACTCCTGGAAAGGCCCGACACTATCCTTCAGGAGTTGGTGAGTGCTGCCGTCGATCTGTGCGACGCGGACAGCGCAGGGATCAGCATTGAGAAAGAAGGCGGAAGCGATCAAGAGTTCTACCATTGGATCGCGACGGCCGGGGAATACTCGGGATTTTTGAATGCGGTTTTGCCTCGCGATCCCAGCGCGTGCGGGCTTTGTCTTGAGCGTGGCCACGCCCAACACTTTACGGTGTCCAAAAGATTTTTCGATATCCTCGGCGTCGAAGCACCTCTCGTGACCGACGGTATCCTACTTCCCTGGAAGACTGAGGAGACCCGCGGCACGATCTTCGTCATGGCCCATGGCCGGACCGAAGCCTTTGACGAAAATGATGCTCGCCTAATGACGATGCTGGCTGACTTCGCGGCAATGGGCTACAGGCAACAGAAACAGCAGGCCCGGCTCATCGCTCAGGAACGCGCAGCCGCTGCCGCACAGATGGCCAATCACCTCGCCCACGAGATAAACAATCCCTTGCAAAGCATGACGAACGCCGCGTACCTCATCGCGGAAGGTACTGGAGAGCTGGATCCTAGGGTGTTGGGCCGCAAACTCTCCAACGATATTTCTCGGCTTTCAGGGCTGGTGAAAGAGCTATTGGCGCTACCGTTCGACTCGTTGCCACCC
>JBARKD010000321.1:0-2719 GCA_049800615.1 Acidobacteriaceae bacterium
GTTTCCGTCCGCCCCAGGGGATGAGGCCGCCGTGTTTCGGAAAATCTCCGCAGCAAAGAGGCGTCCGAGGCGTCGAGAAAGACAACCGTCGTGGAAAGCACCTTTCTTACCAGCCGCAGGATGGTGGGAAAGCGATCGAGGTGTTGACCCTCGCGCACATCGACCACCAGGGCTGCGCGGTTGATCTCCGCCGATTGCCTTACCAGGTCGGCAAACGCTGGGAGTAGTTCCAGCGGCATGTTGTCGACAGCATAAAAACCCAAGTCCTCAAATGCCTTTAGAGCGGAAGCCTTGCCGGACCCGGAGAGACCGGTCAGGATCACCAGCTCGGAGGCCACCCCGGGCGCCACGGCGGCTGCTTTTTTGACAGCCTTGCGGGAATGAGACTTGGGCTGTTTACCGCTTGGCATGGGGTCATCGTAGCATTCACCCCAGAGCTAGATGCGCCAGCGACCACTCTCCAGCAAGTTTTGCGCCTCATCCCGGGACACCGGTGGGGAAAAGAAATGTCCCTGACCGAGATCGCAGCCAAACTTGCGGAGCGCATCCAACTGATTCCGGCTTTCGATGCCTTCGGCTAGCATGCGGACCCCGAGCATACGTCCAAGATCGAAGATGGTTTGCAGGATCGCCGCCTGTTTACCGGGAATCGGCAGGTAGGCAATGAGCCGGCGGTCAACCTTCACCAGGTCGATAGGTAAGCGGATCAGATGATTCATTGAGGCCAGGCCGGCGCCGAAGTTGTCCAACGCGACCCTTACCTGAAGATCGGCAAAACCCTGGACAGCGGCCGCAACACCCTCGGGATCCTGATTGACTGCCATCTCGGAGATCTCCAGCCGCAACTGCTCAGGCGCAACCTTCCACTTAGCCAGCAATTCCTCAAGATAGGCCACCAGGCCTGGATTTCTGAACTGGCGTGAGGAGAGGTTCACGTTGATGGAGGGTTTAGCGCCAGGTAGGCAATCTGCCCATAAACTCAGCTGACGGCAGACCTGCTCGAGCACAAATTGGCCGATGGGCACGATGAGGCCTGTCTCCTCCGCGGTTACCAGAAAATCCCGCATGGGGACCACTTCTCCACCAGGCTGGCGCCAGCGCAGCAAGGCTTCAAAGCTCTCGATTTCGCCCGTGGCCAGGCGATAGATCGGTTGATACCAGACTTCAAACTGTTTGTTTTCGAGCGCGATTCTAAGGTCCTGCTCTTTTTTCATGCGCGCCGCCACGTGCACATGCATGGAGCCGTCAAAAACCTCATGCCGCGCGTGGCCATTCGATTTTGCCTGGTACATGGCGAAATCCGCGTCACGCAGGACCTGCTCCGGGCTGGTGTGGTCGAGCGTCCCGAAAGCAATGCCGATGCTCGCGGAGATAAAGATCTCGTGGCCATTCATCTCGATCGGCAAGCAAATATCGTGCTGGGCGCGTTCAGCAATGCGCGTGACATCGGAGATGTTGGTCACGTCCTCGAGCAGGATGGCAAACTCGTCGCCGCCGAAGCGAGCCACGGTATCTTCGGGACGAAAGCAGGCCCGCAAACGAGCGGCCATCTGCACCAGCAGATTATCGCCGGATGCGTGACCAAGGTTGTCATTCACTGACTTAAAGCGGTCGAGATCGAGAAACATCACGGCAAAGTTGAGCTGCGAATGCCTCTGCTGCCGAGCCATGGTGAGTTGCAAACGATCGAGAAACAGCGTGCGATTGGCGAGGCCGGTCAAAGGATCGTGCAAGGCATCGTGCTGCAGGCGGGCATCGGCCAGCTTCTTGTCCCGGATGTCACGGTAGCTTACGAAATTGCCCACCTCCACGCCCGAGATGTTGATCGGAGCGACCAGGATGGAGACATCGATCAGCTCGCCCGACTTATGCAGGCGAACGGTTTCCATCGAAGCCCGGCCATGAAGCTGCATGGTGTGCTCGAGAATGTCAAACTCATGACGCCGGGTTTCGGGAATGAGAATGTCGTACGTATTTTGTCCCAGCACGTCATCGGCGCTGTAGCCAAAGAGCGACTCGAACTCGCGGTTGATATGCAGGATTTTGGAACCGCGCGTGATCATGATGGCTTCCGGCGCCGCATTCAACAGGTGCTCGAGGAAGTGAGACTGTGCACTGTGATCGACGGCGAGTCCGTCACTTTGCTGCAAGCCGGCCACGTCGTGCCTGGAGCGCATGGCAACGATCAGCAATTCCGGCTCCGGTTCCACACGAAGCATGCGGTAGCTTCCGCGAACCGGCACGGAGGAGTCCAACGGGGTGCGCATCTGGCAGTGGAAATCGGACGAGTAAGCCTGGCCGCCAGAACCAAAAACATTGCGTGGAGCGCGCGTCAACCTCCCCGGGTCGGCGTAGACAGCGCCGGGAAACTGTCCGCTGAAGAGCTTGTCCACCGCAACAGACGCGCCATCCTCCAGGTGCAGGATCTCGCGCGCTATCCGATTGGCGTAGACCACGCTGCTGCCTCGCTGCACGAAGACATAGCACGGCAAGGCTTCAAGGAGAGACCGTTGCTGGGCCGTGAGTGTGGAGACATCAGCATCTAAGTTCATAATGGACGAACGCAGTGGACAGAGAACCCCCGAATCGAGTATCAGGGGCGCTTTCCGAGCTGGAATATCCCCTGAAAGAAGTAGCAGGAAATTCCGATGTCGCAGTTACTGAAGGCAATTTATTGAACCGGGTTACCCCGGATTTCCTGTGGAATTTGCTGGCCTTG
>JBARKD010000322.1:0-6795 GCA_049800615.1 Acidobacteriaceae bacterium
TGTTTCTATTTGAAAACAAAACGGCGGGAAAGGGAATGGAGGCCCGGCATTAGGGTTCTTCACTGGACGCGGGCCTCCGCAGCCGGTCAAGACGACAATTTTGTGGAGTGAGAAAGGGCAGCTTTCCCAGGAGACATCCCACTTCGTAACCCCGGCGCCTTTCTTAAACGGAAAGGTGCGGAAAACAGGATCAGGAGGGAGAATGGAGACTGTGACCACTCTCCACGAGGACCGTCTTTTTCCATCCGAATCCACCAGCCGGGCCATCGCTCGGCGGCTTTATCAAGCCGTTCGCAATTTGCCCATCGTCAGCCCGCACGGACATACCGAAGCACGCTGGTTTGCCGAGAATGAGCCGTTCCCCAACCCCACCAGCCTATTCATCATCCCCGATCATTACGTCTTTCGCATGCTCTACAGCCAGGGCATCGCCATGGAAGATCTAGGCATCGGGCAAAAAGAGATAGGGGGCGATGAAGCCCGGCGCATCTGGTTGCGCTTCGCCGAGTCTTACTACCTCTTTCGCGGGACGCCTACGAGAATGTGGTTGGACTACGCGTTCCAGGAATTGTTCGGCCTCGAAGAACGCCTTTGCGCAGCAAACGCCGCACATTACTACGACACCATCAGCGCCAAGCTGGCCTCTCCCGCGTTCCGGCCGCGAGCACTCTACGATCAATTCAACCTCGAGGTGCTGGCCACTACGAACCCGCCTATGGATCCCCTGACCTATCACCAGGCCATTCGCGAATCAGGTTGGAAAGGCCGCATCGTGCCCACCTTCCGGCCTGATTCCGTGGTGGATCCTGAATTCGACGGCTTTGCCGAGAATGTGCGCCGGCTGGGCGAAATGCATGGCGAAGATTGCAGCCGCTGGGAGGGTTACCTTCTGGCATTGCGCAAGGCCCGCGAATGCTTCAAGAAGCAGGGCTGCACGGCCACTGACCATGGGCATCCGACGGCCAGGACTGCCGACCTGCCTCCCGCGACGGCGGCCAAACTCTTTGAGACCGTGATGGCGGGTAATTCCAGCGCCGAGGAGCGGGAGACCTTCCGCGCGCAGATGCTGACCGAAATGGCGCGGATGAGCATTGAGGATGGGCTGGTGATGCAAATCCATCCCGGCAGCCGGCGCAATCACAACCGACAAATATTTACGCGGTTTGGGCGCGATGTCGGCGCGGATATTCCCACGCCCACCGACTATGTGCACGCGCTGCAACCGTTGTTGGACCGCTTTGGGAACGACCCCGCGCTGACCATCATCCTGTTTACGCTGGATGAATCCGCTTACAGCCGGGAACTGGCGCCGCTGGCAGGGCACTACCCGTGCCTGCGTTTGGGGCCGCCCTGGTGGTTCTACGACAGCCCCGAAGGCATGCTGCGATTCCGCGAACTTACCACCGAGACAGCGGGCTTCTACAACACGGTCGGCTTCAATGACGATACCCGCGCCTTTCTCTCCATTCCCGCACGCCACGACGTTGCCCGGCGAGTCGACTGCGGGTACCTTGCCCGGCTTGTGGCGGAGCATCAACTCGATGAAGACGAAGCCTTCGAGGTGGCGCATGCTTTGGCTTATGATCTGGCGCGCAAGGCGTACCGGCTATGAGCCTTTACTGCAAGGAAGGTGGTCCGGAGGCGGAGATTTCGCCGGAAAGCCTGCGCAACGCGCTCTGCCAGGCGCTCGATAAGCTGGGAACAAGGCGAAAAGTCCTGGCTGTGCCGCCGGACGGCACCCGTTTCCATTCCCGCGCCGGCGAGTTGACGCGATATGTCCACGCTTACTACGGCGACCGCCTGGGTTGTGTTCTGCCTGCCTTGGGAACGCATGCCGCCATGCCGCCCGCGGCGCTCGCGCGTATGTTCGGCAGCATTCCGCAGTCGCTTTTTGCGGTCCACAACTGGCGCACGGATGTCGTCGCGCTGGGCGAACTGCCCGCAGCCTTCATTCAGGAGCAATCCGATGGGTTGGTCGACTATACCTGGCCAGCCCAGGTCAACCGTCTGATCGTCGAAGGAGATTTCGACCTCATCCTTTCCGTCGGCCAGGTGGTCCCGCACGAAGTCATCGGCATGGCCAATTACAACAAGAACATTCTTGTGGGCACATCAGGCCCGCAGAGTATCAACCGCAGCCATTACCTGGGCGCCGTGGTGGGCATGGAGAAGATCATGGGCCGGGCCGATACGGCCGTGCGCAGGGTGTTAAATCGTGCTTCTGATGAGTTCCTGGCCCATCTCCCTATCGTTTACGTCCTCACGGTCATCGGCACGAATGACGCTGGGGAACTGGTGGTGCGCGGCCTTTTTATAGGCGACGACGTCGAATGTTTTCATCTTGCGGCTGCGCTTAGCGAGCAAGTCAACATCCAGCTTCTTGACCGGCCGATTCGCAAAGCCGTCGTTTACCTGGATCCGGAGGAATTCCATAGCACCTGGCTGGGAAACAAGGCCATCTACCGCACGCGCATGGCTCTAGCGGATGGCGCCGAGCTGATCGTGCTTGCACCCGGAGTTCAGGGGTTTGGGGAAGACCCCACGATCGATCGCCTGATTCGCAGATTTGGCTATCACGGCACGCCGGCTACTCTGGAGGCTGTGAAACGAAATCCCGAATTGGCTGCCGAGCTGGGCACCGCCGCGCATCTCATCCATAGTTCTTCGGAGGGACGGTTCCAGATCACGTACTGCCCCGGGGTGCTTAGCCGGGAGGAGACAGAAGGCGTAGGATTCGGCTATGCCGATCTGGCAGACACTTGCGCACGTTACAACCCCGCCACGCTCCAGGATGGCTGGAATCTGGTCGGTGGTGAGGAAATCTTCTTTATCTCCAACCCGGCTCTTGGCTTATGGGCGGCCCGACACAAATTCGCGCCCGGGATTCAGGCATTGGCAGGTAGCGCGGTGGATGCCGGGGTCAAGCCCGCCTGGGTTTGAATACTCCTGCTTTCGCACGCCTATTCGGCAAGGAATCAGCGCTTTAAACAAGTTCGCAGCTTGCGAGCTACCTCCCGGGGTGGGATGCCGCATCGAATAATCGAGCAACCGAAGCAGAAGTGTATTGGAAAGGGTCCGAATGGAATTCCATGTTTCCCGTGAAGCGCGCGAGCGATACGAGTTTGATAAGACGCTTTTTTCCTTCACGGGCAACGTAATCTTTGCCAACCTGGGCGCCAGCCGCGAATTCGCTTTTCGCATGAATGAGCGGAATGGGACGGATCAAGACCCCGGCAAGACGATCAATCCCGGCGCGCTTTATGCCATGGGTTTGATCGACGAGATGAGCCACGTCGTCGTCAACTACTATCGGCGGCAGGTGGATCCGGCGGCGATGGCGAGCGCCCTGGCCTGGTTTGACGAGCGGCTGGGCAGAGAAGAGTCGGAAAGAGTTATCGGCGCATTTGTGGAGCAATTTCCTACCGTCGATGTTTATCGCGGGGAGAAAAGTCCCGCGGAGTGGCTGGCCGGATCGACGGACGGCATTTCGCACCGGGCGGTCGCGCTCGAGGAACTGATGCTGCTGTGGCTGGCGAACGCGAACCCGGCCTTCAAACCATTCGCGGAACTGTTCAACGATCAGTCGCTCGCGTCGGCGACACGCTACCAGCAGCTCACCAACGGCTTACGCGACTTCTTCGCCACTCGTCCGCTGTTAAAGAAGTCCAATCTGATTGACATGTTGCGCGCTCCGGCGCTGGCCTCGCCGGATTCCCTCAGCGGTCAGCTTGCTTACATCATGGAGCATTGGGCCGATGTGATCGGCGATGCGCTCTCGAAGCTGCTGCTGGGCATCGACGTGCTCAAAGAGGAAGATGTCGCCATCTGGATGCGTTTTCATCCGCCCGGCGCCAACGCCGCTCGCCGGCAGGGTTTTCCCTGGGAACAGGACAAGAAAGGCGAAGTGCCGTCTTATGTGGGCTCGCAAGAAGAGAGCGAACGGTTCAGCCAGGACCAGGAGTGGATGCCGACAACGGTGCTCATCGCCAAGAGCACGTATGTTTGGCTGGAACAGCTTTCCCGCTACTATGGGCGGCATATTTATCGGCTGGACCACATCCCGGATGATGAGCTGCGCCGGCTGGCGCATCACGGGATCAACTCCTTGTGGTTGATCGGTGTATGGGAAAGAAGCGTGGCTTCGCAGACCATCAAGCAGCTATGCGGCAATCAAGACGCGGTTGCTTCGGCGTACTCGCTTTACGGATATACCATCGCGAACGATCTGGGAGGCGAGCCGGCCTACGGCAACCTGCGCGACCGGGCTATGGCGCACGGTATCCGGCTGGCGAGCGATATGGTCCCCAATCACATGGGAATCGATTCCAGCTGGGTTATCGAACATCCAGAGTGGTTTATGTCCCGCTCCGACAGCCCGTACCCCGCGTATCGCTTCGAAGGACCCGACCTTTCCCGCGATGGCCGGGTGGAAATCAAGATCGAGGACCACTATTACGAACAGTCGGATGCGGCCGTGGTTTTTCGCCGGCGCGACAAGTGGACAGGCGACACGCGGTACGTGTATCACGGCAATGACGGCACCAGCTTTCCCTGGAACGACACCGCGCAGCTTGATTATCTAAATCCCGCCACGCGGGAGCAGGTAATTCAGACCATTCTGCATGTAGCCCGGCTGTTTCCGATCATCCGCTTCGACGCAGCGATGACCCTGGCCAAGCGGCATTTTCAACGCTTGTGGTTTCCCATTCCGGGCACTGGCGGTGCGATTCCCTCGCGGGCTGAATACAGCATGAGCAAGGCCGATTTCGACCGCGCCATTCCAGAAGAGTTCTGGCGCGAAGTGGTGGATCGTGTGGCCCAGGAAGTTCCGGGGACGCTGCTGTTGGCCGAAGCCTTCTGGCTGATGGAAGGTTATTTTGTCCGTACCCTTGGCATGCACCGGGTTTACAACAGCGCGTTCATGAACATGATGCGTGATGAAGAAAACGAGAAATACCGCTCGGTGATCAAGAACACCATCGAGTTCGACCCGGATATTCTCAAGCGTTACGTGAACTTTATGAGCAATCCGGATGAGCGGACAGCCATAGATCAGTTCGGCAACAACGACAAGTGCTTCGGGGTCGCATCCATGATGTCTACTCTTCCCGGCCTGCCCATGTTCGGGCACGGTCAGATCGAAGGTTTTACTGAGAAGTATGGGATGGAGTTTCGCCGTGCCCGCTACCAGGAAGATCCCGACCCTGGCCTGGTAGCACGCCACGACCGGGAAATTGCTCCGTTACTGCACAAGCGGTGGCTATTCGCCGAGAGCGAAAATTTTCTACTTTATGATTTCTTTCGCCCGGACGGTTCTGTGGACGAGAATGTCTTCGCTTACTCCAACCGTCGGGGGGACCACCGGGCGCTGGTGATCTACCACAACAAGTTTGCCAGCACCCAAGGTACGATCCACCAGTCCGCTGCGTATGCTGACAAGGGCGCAGGGCATCTTCGCCAACAGACACTTGGGGCGGCGTTCGGACTGCCGAACGACGGAAACCTGTTTCTGGCTTACCGCGACGTGAATACCGGGCTGGAACAGCTGACAAGGTCGTCGAAGATCGTGTCTGAGGGGTTTTCCATTGAGCTCAATGCCTACAATTGCCACGTTTTTCTGGATTGGCGAGAGCTAAGGCCAAGCGCGGAGTACCGCTGGGACCTGCTTTGCGATCATCTGAATGGCCGTGGAGTGGAAGGGCTCGACGACGCGCTGCTGGCGCTGGAGATGCTCCCGCTCCATGAAATGCTTGCCTGCATGCTGCGACCTGATTTGCTGGAAGAGTTTGCCGCCGTATCGGGAACCTTACCTACCTGTGGGGAGGAGGCAAGGGAGAGCACGCCGTCCGCACAGTTGTTGCAGCGCATGGAAGAGACGAGCTTGCGTTTCGCGAACGAAGGCCTGTCGCAGTATGGCCGCAAGACGGGAAGCCAAGTCAAGGTGGAGGAAAAAGCGTTGTGGCTGGCCATCTGCCGGCAGGTCCACGCACTCAAAGATTTGCCGGAGCTCGAGTCGAAGGAAGCCTCACTGGTGTTGCCCAGCATCGATTCTTCGCTCTCTCCCGGCCTGAGCTGGGGCCCGGCACTCGCGTATATCGTGCTGAATGCCATGGCTGGATCGACTCCGTCGATGGCGCTTGGTCTCTTTGACCGGCTTCGGCTGCGCGAGCCGCTGGCCCGGGCATTCTCCGGAGGCGATCCGCAGCAGGACGGGTGGCGCGCGGCAGCGCGTGTCCGCTTAGCTTTCCTGATCCAGACACTGACCCCGACGAAGGCAACGAAGGCTGCGGAAACCTTTGCTGGTTTACCCAGCGAACTATGGGGAGATTCTGATGCGCGCTGGCTGCTAGGCGTACATGAGGCCGCGGGAGAGTTTTACTTCAATAAGGAATCTCACCAGCAGATGCTCTGGTGGGCACAGCTACCTGCGCTGTTGGCGCTGGCTGACCGGGAAGTGACAACGAAGAAAGGGACCGCGAAAAAGACTGGTGGGACGGGCTCGCTCTTAGCGATCCAGGAGAAAATCGAGGGCGCCTCTGAAGCAGCCGAGGAGGCAGGCTTTCGCCTGGGCAAGAAAAAGGAAGTGCCCGTAACAGAGTTGAACACCGCGGCAGAGTCAACCCAGGAAAAAGGCGCTTTGGCCAAATAGATTGCACTGCGGGTGATGAAAGGGAACCGCTGGTCGGTCGGGACGGCAATTTCATCTAGGGGCGGGAAATCTTGCCCTCAGCGGCTGAACAGGCTGCGGAAAAAATCGGGATCGGGCAAGAGAGACGTGAAGCAGGGGCTAAAGCC
>JBARKD010000323.1:0-2133 GCA_049800615.1 Acidobacteriaceae bacterium
TATTGACCGTCCCCGGGTTGAGCGTTGTCGTGGTGATGGTAACCGGAGTAGGGGGGGTGCCGCCGCCACCACCGCTGCAACCCGCTACGAATACCAATGCCAAGGCCGCCAATACGAAGGTGAGGCCGAGTGAGCGCAATCTCATGTCTACTCCTGTTTCCTCTGGTTGATTTTCTTTCTCTTGATCGTTCTGTCTGGTAAAGCGCAGGCGGGGAAGCTTTGGGATCATAGAAAACAAAAAAGTTTGCCAGAAGTTTCGGGAGGAGTTTGTGCGGCGAACCTGAGCTGGGATCAGCGCATGAGCGGCAGAGGCAATTGAAGACGAAGCGGACCCTTCTCAGCGACGCTCAATGAGCCACGCATTTGTGGCAACGATGGTATTCAAGAATGCCACCCGGCGCCCATCCGGAGATGGCACGGCCCAGCCGTGGATGTCTCCCAGCGAATGGAATCGGCCATCCAGGTATACATACAGCAATTGGTTGCCCACGGTTGTATCCACTGACACGAACCAGCCCTGGCCGTCCGCGGCCCATACCAGGCCGCGCAAAGCGGTCACCCCTGGCAGTACCAATTCACGCTCACGTGGTTGATTCGGCTTCGGCTCCAGCGACACCACGCGGATGCGGGCCTCGCGCGCATCGTGGTTGGGAATGGCTACCTGCAGACCATCAGGAGAAATATCCCAATCACCTAAGACTTCGACAGACCACCTGGTGCGAGCCAGTTCAGGACCCTTACCTCGTACGGCATCCAGATCGTAGTAGGTGCGCCATTCTCCCGGCACAGTGGCCCTCAGCACGCATCGTTTACCGGGACCCAACGCGCAACGAAACTCATCCAGTGGTCCGCCGATGGGAACCTCCTGTGGGGTGCCTCCTTCGACCGGCACACGCATCAATTTGGACATTCCGGGTCTGTAATACCACGGCTGGTCGCCTACGCGCGGGCGCGCGTCGTAGAGCACAAAGTGACCGTCCGGCGCGAGCTGCGGCAGCATCTCTGTCATTGGAGTGGCGACAATCACGTCAGGTGTTCGCTGATGGATGCCCTGTTTGAAAAGGTCGTAGCTGCCCCTGCGATTTGACTCGAAGATCACAGCACTACTGTCCGCGGTCCATGCATGAGGATAGTTTGTTTGCTCATCCAGGGTTAGCCGGCGAACATTGCTGATGGCTGGCGGCGATTGACTAAAGTCCCCCACGAAAACGCTGTTTTGCGTAGACCGCAGCAGGGCCATCGCTTGCTTTCCGCTGTCCGTGATACTTAGGCCTTGTAACGTGGTTGTATCGTCGCCGCCTAAAGCCGCGACCTTCCGCGGTTCGCCCCGTAAAGCACCAGTCGCCGCGTCGGTTTGCACCTCATACAACTCATGAGAAGAAGTGAAGTCCTCGTTGTCCCACCGCAGGAACATGATGCGGCCGTCGGGCAGCGCCGAAGCCGAATTCATCAACAGGTTTGGTGCTTCAACGACAACCCTTCCCGTGGCTAGCTCTGCCGATTCGTACCGGTACACGTAATGATGTTGATAAAAGTGTCGCCGTTGAAATGCTAACCGTTGTCCATCCGGCGACCAGAACACGATGGGAAATGTATCGTCGGCAGCGCCGGTGACGACCTTTCGCGGTTTTTCGCCGTGCATCCCAGTCACCCAGATTTGCGACCAATCCTGGCTCACGAACGCAACCCGTGTTCCGTCCGGCGAGGGGTTTGCTAAACGAGCTTGCGATCGAATCAGCCTGGCGTCAGCCCCGGCGGCTGAGATCAGCCAAATGCCCGGTAGGTTTGTTGTTGTCGAGAACCCGCTCGCGACCAACTTTGTGCCGTCAGCGAACCAGGCCAAACGATCTATCAGATAATCACCGGGCGCGGACAGCGTCTTGGTATCGCCATTCTGAATTGTTCGAAGAAAGATTCCATCGACGTTGGCGTAGGCGGCCAGTTTTCCATCGGGGGAGATTGCCGCGGCGGTGGCCCGGTTTTCCGGAATCAGCGTTGTAATCTGGCGAAAGGTAGCCGTGTTGCCTGCGACTCGAGCTTGTTTCCATCGCCAGCCGGCGAAGCACGCCACCAATATTAGTATTGCCGCGGCTGCCCACTTCCAGGCTGCGGCAACGGAATCAAGTAAGCCCC
>JBARKD010000324.1:0-27204 GCA_049800615.1 Acidobacteriaceae bacterium
GGCCTGATCGAAGGCAAGCTGGGCTTTGTAGGCGAGGAAAGCGCCGGCTCCTCGTTCCTGCGCCGTGATGGCAGCGTCTGGACGACCGACAAAGACGGCTTGATTGCCGCCTTGCTTTCCGCGGAAATGACGGCCACGACGAAGAAAGATCCGGGCGAGATATACCAGGAGCTGACGCAAAAGTATGGCAACCCCCTCTATGACCGGACGGATGCCCACGCGACCACCGAGCAGAAGAAGATCCTGTCCAAATTGAGCAAGGAGAGCATCCAGACGCCGATGCTGGCGGGAGAGAAGATCCAGGCGATCCTCACGCATGCACCCGGCGACGGCCAGCCTCTGGGCGGAGTCAAAGTCGCGGCAGAGAGCGGATGGTTTGCGGCCCGTCCCTCGGGCACGGAAGAAATTTACAAGATCTACGCGGAGAGTTTCCGGGACCAGCAACACCTGGAACAGATCGAAGCCGAGGCACAAACCATAGTGAGCAGTGCGCTGAGCGCCGCGCTGGTCAAGGTATAACGTCAAGGTATAAAGTCAAGGCATAAAGTCAAGACGTAAAGTTAAGGCGTAAAAGCGAACAGCTTCTGTGACGTGAGCCCGCGGATCTTTTTGCGATTTGCTTCGGGCACGAAGTCGAACATTGTGTTGAACAATTGCACCGCCTGCTGGAATTCGACTTGGTTTCCGCCGAGCTCTCCCCAAATCATCCGGTCGGGTCCGAATGCATCGTAGACGCGCCTGACGAGCGGCCTGGCATCGAGATGGGGAAACGGCTGCTTCGAGGCCGACTCTACACCTGTCTTGGAAAATTTCATGTAGACAAGGGGAAGTTTTGCCAGGGCGAGCACCTGCTCGTATTCCTGCGGCGTGCCCTGCCCGGGACGAGCCAGATGATCGAGAATCACGGGCGTGTCGGGAAACCTGGCGGCCAGATTTCCGATGGGCGCCGCATAGTGCGGGATGCAGTGGATCTGAATAGCCAGTCCCAGCTCGTGAGCCGCGCGCCAGGTGACCGCCATGTGCGGATCGTTCAGGTCTCGGTCGCGAATCAGACCGCTTGTGGTGAAAGGTGTTCCCGCGGCATGAAGCTCGTGGATACGCAGGGCGACGATTTTTCCCGGGTGTTTTTCGACCAGGGCACGCATGCGCCGCGGAGTGGCTGGATCGATGGGATCGAAGAGACAGGTGCCTTTGAAGAATCCGGGCGAAGGATCATGCGCTAAGGAGTATTCGAGATAGCGGTGGTCGTCCTGGTATGGCTCCGGGTGCACAATGACCGCGTGGTTAAGCTCTACTTCGCGGGCGAATTGCACATATCGCTCGACGGGCGCGGCGGCCGGCTGGTAAGAGGCGCGATTGTAGGGAAAACGGGTGGGGTCGCCCGCGAAAAGGTGAATATGCGACTCGATCAAGACGCCCTCAGGGCGCCCAGGCGCGGTCGAAGTATCCGGCAAAATGCCAGTCATCCCTTGCACCGCCTTGGAACCTGCCAGCACGGTTGCTCCCGTGATCCACTCCCGCCGGGTAATCATATTAGGCCTCGTTCCTTGAACTTGTCCTAGCTCAAACGTGTTGCACCTATCTTGCCAGAGACCGGCGGGCTGCCGGTCTTCTGATTTCAGGCGGATGGGATACAGTGGTCGTGCAAAGTTTCAGGGGTTACCGATGAATCGAAGAGAATTTATTACCTCGACGGGCGCGGCGGGGTTGCTGGCTGCGCAAGATCTCACTGCCGCCGCGGCGCCCAAGGTTGTTTTGGCCAAGCCTGTGCTGATGAAGGTTGGCGACCAGACGGCCCCAACCAACGAGACGCACCTAAAGTATTTGGCACGCTATGGGGTGCGCAACATCTGCGGCTATCCGCAAATCGAGGGCGACCGCATCTACGCGACGGTGGAGGAGCTCAACCGCATGGTCGATCTCGCCGGGAAGTGCGGCATCAGCATCGATTGCACCGCGCCGCCGTTTCTGACGTCCAGCCACATCGACAAGGAAAAGCATCCGGCGATCATGCTGGCGCAAAGCCCGGAAAGGGATCGGGACATCGAGGCTCTGCAGACCATGATCAAGAACTGCGCACAGGCCGGCATCCCCTCGATCAAATACAACATGAGCATTCTCGGAGTGATCCGGAGCGGCCGCACCCCAGGGCGCGGAGACGCGACGTACAGCACCTGGAAGCTCTCCGAGGCGCACCCGGAAAGCCCGCTCACGAAAGCTGGGCATGTAGACGCGGACATGTACTGGGAGCGGATTACGTATTTCCTCGATAAGGTCATTCCGGTAGCCAATGAGTACAAGATCCGTATGGCCTGCCACCCGCACGATCCCGGGATGCCCCCCGAGGGCTACCAGGGAGTCGACGTGGTGCTGGGCAGGGTCGACGGCTTGAAAAAGTTCATCACGATTCAGGAAAGTGCGTATCACGGGCTCAACTTTTGCCAGGGCACGGTGTCGGAAATGCTGCAGGATCCGGGAACGGAGATCTTCGACGTGATTCGTTATTTCGGGTCGCGTAATAAGATCTTCAACGTGCACTTCCGCAACATTCGCGGGCATCGCAACGATTTCATGGAAGTTTATCCCGATGAGGGGGACGTCAACTTCGTAAAGGCGATTAAGGTCTACAAGGAGGTGGGCTATCCCTATATGCTGATGCCGGATCATGTTCCCGTGGCGGCGAACGACCCCAATGGCCTGCAGTCATTTGCCTATTGCTATGGCTACATCAAGGCTTTGATTCAATCTCTGAACGATATGTGTTGAGAAAGGGATGCACTTTGCCGGTTTGGCGCAATGTCCTGTTTTTTCTGATCCTGCTTCTTGTGCAACCGACGCTTTGGGGGGCGGCCGCAGTGAAAGACGGCTACTTTACCACCAGTGATCGGATCAAGCTGCATTACCTGGAGAGCGGCAAAGGTCCCACAATCCTGTTCGTGCCGGGCTGGACGATGCCGGCGGAGATCTGGCAGCCGCAGATCGATTATTTCAGCAAGGCCTACCACGTGGTGGCGGTGGACCCACGATCCCAGGGGGAGTCGGACAAACCGGCCGAGGGCAACTATCCGGGGCGCCGCGCGCAGGATTATAAGGAACTGATCGACCATCTGGGCGGCTCACCGGTGGTGATGGTCGGATGGTCGCTCGCCGTTTACGAAGGGCTGACTTTTGTGAAGATGTACGGCACGGACCAGCTGAGCGGGCTGGTGCTGGTGGATCTGAATGTTTATACGGATTCCACCCAGGAAGTACGCGACGGCCGATCTGCGATGTTTCACGACTTTCAGGCGGACCGGCAACGCTTTGCTGCGACGTTCGTCCACAACATGTATCGCAAGCCCCAACCCCAGGAATATCTGGACAGAGTAACCGCGGCTTCGCTCAAGACGCCAACCACTACCGGGGTCGCGCTGCTGGCTGAGTTCGCGGTCAAGAACGATATGCGGCCTGTGTTGCCGAAACTCAACATCCCGGTTCTTGCGGTGATGACTCCTGCCAATCGCTCGGCGATCGACTTTATTAAAGCCGCGGCGCCTGACGCGCAAGGGCAAGTGTTCGAAGATGCCGGCCATTGCCTCTTCGTGGACGATGCAGACAGGTTTAACACCTTGCTCGAGGGATTCCTGAAAAAGATGGGCTCAGGAAAACAGGGGAGTCATTGATGAAGACCATGCATCCGGGGGAAATGGCCAAAAGGATCGGAGAAGGACTGCTGTCATTTCCCGTTACGCATTTTGACAAAAATCTGGAGTGGGAGCCGAAGCCGTACAAAGAACACATTGCGTGGCTGCTGGCGCACAAGCCAGCGGGGCTGTTCGTCGCCGGAGGCACGGGCGAATTTTTTTCGCTGACGCCGGCTGAATTCTCAGCCGTGGTGAAGGCCGGCGTGGCGCAAAATGCCGGCCAGGTGCCGGTGATCGCGGGTTGCGGGTACGGCACGGCGATGGCTAAGGAACTTGCCAAAGCCGCGGAGGATGCGGGGGCAGATGGAATTCTGCTGTTGCCGCCCTACCTTGTCAACGCGGACCAGGCCGGCCTGGCGGCCCATGTAGAAGCAGTGTGCGCCTCGACCAGGCTGGGCGTGATTATGTACAACCGCGACAACGCAGTCCTGGATGACAGCACGCTCGAACGGCTGTGCCAGAAGTGCGCCAACCTGGTCGGATTCAAGGATGGCGTAGGGGACATCGAACGCATGACGCGCATCTATGCCAGGCTGAGAGACCGGCTCACCTATATTGGCGGGCTGCCCACGGCGGAGACGTTTGCATTGCCATACCTGGAAATGGGAGTGACGACCTACTCCTCGGCGATTTTCAATTTTCTGCCGCAGTTTGCCACGGAATTTTATGCCGCTGTGCGGCGACGCGATCATGCGACGGTGTTCACCCGCTTGCGGGAGTTTGTGCTGCCGTATATCGAGATCCGCAACCGGCGCAAGGGTTACGCGGTTTCTATTGTGAAGGCGGGCATGAAATCTGTCGGCCGGTATGCCGGGCCGGTGCGGCCACCGCTGACGGAGCTGACGCAGGCCGAGCAGCAGGAACTTGACCAGCTCATTGTCGGGCGATCCTGAGCTTTGTTGACGGGAAAAGTTCACGGGAAACCGACGCACGTTCGCTACCTCATCATCTCCATTCTTTTTGCGGTCAGCTGTTTCAGCTATGGAGACCGGATGGCCCTTTCCATTGCGGGAACCGCAATGTCCCGGGATATTTCCCTCGATCCGGTCAGGATGGGGTACTTATTTTCCGGGTTCAGCTGGGCCTACGTTCTGGGACAACTGCCATCCGGAGCCTTGCTGGACCGCTTCGGTTCGAAGAGAGTCTACGGCATCGGCATTGTGCTGTGGTCGGTGTGCGCGCTGCTTACCGGTTTTACCGGTTACCTGGCCGCGGGCGCGGCGTTTGCCGCCATCTTCGTTCTTCGGCTGGTGGCTGGTTTTGCCCAGGCGCCGGTATTTCCGGGCAATGGGCGCATCGTCGCCTCATGGTTTCCCACCAGCGAGCGAGGGCTGGCTTCTGCGATTTTCAACACCTCACAGTATTTCGCAATGATGGTCATCGCTCCCATCCTGGGATGGTTCACCCACGCGGCTGGATGGAAGAGCGCCTTCTGGTTCATGGGCGCCCTGGGATTTGTCCTGGTGCTCGTCTGGGTCAAATGCATTCACGATGTGAAGGACCACCCGCGTATCTCCCCAGCAGAAGTCGAGTACATCGAACACGGCGGCGGACTGGTGAATGTCGATCGCGTGCGCGCATCCAAGGGAAGCTTGCTTACCTGGTCAGTGGTCAAAGAGTTGCTAAGCCATCGCATGCTGGTTGGTATTTACCTCGGCCAATACTGCATCACCACCCTGACCTGGTTCTTTCTGACTTGGTTTCCCGTATATCTCGCCGAGGCGCGTCATCTTTCGATCATGAAGGTGGGTTTTGCCGTCGCGCTGCCGTCACTCTGCGGGGGCACTGGAGGGATTCTGGGAGGCGTGGTCTCCGACAGGCTGCTGCGCGCAGGCTACTCGCTCAGTTTTGCCCGGAAGGCTCCCATCATGGCGGGCATGGCGCTATCGGTAACTATGATTGGGTGTAATTATGCGCCGGCTCAGTCCGTCATGCTCTTGCTGATGTCTTTGTCCTTCTTTGGCAAGGGATTCGGTTCTCTGGGGTGGACGGTGGTTTCCGATACCTCTCCCAAGGATCTGGTGGGCTTGAATGGGGCGCTGTTTAACCTGATTGGGAACCTGGCGGGGATTACCACGCCCATCATCATCGGATACCTGGTCAAGAGGACCGGATCGTTCAATGAGGTGCTGGTTTTTGTGGGAGCTACTGCGCTGTGCGCGATTATCAGCTATGGGCCGATTGTGGGGGAGATCAAGCGCCTGGAATTTCGTTTGCCGGCGGAGTGAGGGGAAACTGCAGTTCTCTCCACTGCGTTACCCCAGCGCTTTTTTTTGGCAATCGCGGCTCTAAGGAGAGCCGCGATTGCGGATGTTTGCCAGGGCTAGAGCTAGAACTTGTTCCAGAGATACTGGTTGTAGACGTCGTGGTGGAATTGGAGTTCGGGCGGTTTTACGAACGTACCCAACAGGCGTGGGCAACGATCGGCAGAGGCTCTCTTGAGATCGGCGTAACGCTCCTTGACGTCGGCTCCCAGCAGGGTTTCAGTCCATTTGGAAGACTGGAAGTCGTCCAACGCAGTGTAGATGTTGTCGGGCAGGTAGCGTTTGGCTTTGCGCAGGTTTTCGATCTGTGCCGTCTCTCCCTCGATGCCCGTCTTGAACACCGAATACAGAGCGAGATAGGGGTTGGCGTCAGGGCTGACGGAACGCACTTCTACCCGCATGCTGCGCGAGTTGCCAATGGGGATGCGCACCATTGATCCGCGGTCGGTGGCGGAGGCGATGATCTGATTCGGAGCCTCAAAGTGAGGATCCAGACGACGATACGCATTCACGCTGGCATTTAACAGCAGACAAAGGTCATTGCCATGGGTAAGAATGCGGTCGCAAAACTCCCAGCCCAGCTGGCTCAGCTGCTCTTCCCCTTTTTCGTCCCAGAAAAGGTTCTTGCCGTCAGCGCTGATGGAGACGTTGGTGTGCATGCCGCTGCCATTGACTCCCACCACAGGCTTGGGGAGAAATGAGGCCGTCAGGCCCATCTTGGTAGCGACTTCACGGCAGATGAGTTTGTAGAGCTGGATTTGATCGGCAGCCGTAACGACGTCGCTGTAACTGTAATTGATCTCGAACTGGGAGGGCGCAACTTCGGGATGGTCTTTCTCGTTTTCAAAGCCCATGGCGCGCTGGACTTCGGCCGAGGTGTCAATGAAGGTGCGCAGCGGATCGCCGGGGAGAGAGTGGTAATAACCACCGGTGTTGACGTACTCAAACTTCTGGGTTTCGGGATAAAGGCGCTCGGCGTCCGTGCCCTTGAAGAGAAATCCTTCAATTTCGTTGGCTGCGTTCAGCGTGTAGCCCTTTTCCATGAAGAGCTTGCTGGCGTAGTTCTTCAGGACGCCGCGGATGTCAGCGGGGTAGGCTGTGCCATCCTTGGCAATGACCTCGCCAAAAACGATCACTTTGCCGGCGCCGAAGAAGTCGGAGGGTACCCAGTAAAAGGATCCCCAATCGATGCCGAGGCGAAGATCACTCTCGCGCTGCGCGGTAAAACCGCGGATCGAACTGCCATCGAAGGTGAGATTGTCATCGCTCTTGACGATGAATTTCTTGTCGTAGTCCAGCATGTGAAGCCGGCCTTCGAGGTCGCTGAAGAGCACGGTCACGGCCTTGATCCGTTTTTCATCGGTGAGGTACTTAAGCCGCTCTTCGCGGATGGTCTCGGCGGGCACCCGGTGTTTGCGCTGGTCCTTGGCGGCGAGATTACGCTCTTCCAATTCGGCATAGGGAATCTCAACGAAATTGCGAAGTCCGTCTGACATTTAACTCCTCAGGGAAAGTTGTTCCCGGCAGATCGTTTAGCACTGGGCACTGTTTCAAGAATAACCGGATCAGAGCACGATATCCCCGCGCTCATCGTTGCGGATCCGGACGGCCTGGTCGACCCGAGTTACAAAGATTTTTCCATCTCCAATTTTACCGGTCTGGGCAGCTTTGACGATGGTTCGCAGGGCCTTGTCGAGCAGATCGTCATGCACAACCAGCTCCACCTTGATCTTTGGCAGCAGGTCCACGGAATATTCGCGCCCGCGGTAAACCTCGGTATGACCTTTTTGCCGGCCATGACCGCGGACATCCGAGATGGTCATGCCCGTGACGCCAATCTCCACCAGTGCATCCTTGACGGCGTCCAGCTTGGACGGCTGAATTACAGCTTCGATCTTCTGCATGCTTTCATCCTTCCTGCCGTCAGCTTAGCTGGCGAAGTCGTAGCCTTCTTCGCCATGTTGTGACAAGTCGAGACCGGTACGCTCCTCTTCTTCGTTCACGCGCAACCCGACGAGCTTATCCACGATAAAGAGAATGATCAGGGTACCCACGATGGACAAGCACCATGCGATGGCTATGCCGACGAACTGGTTCAGCAATTGGCCCGGGTTACCTTCGAGCAGACCGGTGGGTTTTCCAGCGCCGAAGATTGGATTGATGGTGCTGCTGGCGAAGATGCCGGTGAGAAGGGCGCCGGTTGTTCCGCCCGCCCCGTGAACACCGAAGGCATCGAGGGAGTCGTCATAGCCAAAGAGCGCCTTGACTTTGACCACCATGAAGTAGCAGACGACCCCGGCGATCAGGCCGATCCAGAGAGCGGAGATCGGGGTGACAAAGCCGGAAGCCGGTGTAATGGCGACCAGACCTGCCACGCACCCGGAAATAGCTCCGAGCGCTGTGCAGCGGCCGCCGCGGATCCACTCCGCGGCGCTCCAGCCTACGGCTGCGGCTGCCGCGCCAAAGTGGGTTGCCACAAATGCCGAAGTGGCCAGGGAACCAGCACTCAGGGCCGACCCGGCATTGAATCCAAACCAGCCCACCCACAACAGGCAGGCGCCCACGAAACTCAGCACCACCGAGTGAGGGGTCATCGCCTCTTTGGGGTATCCCAAACGCTTGCCCAGGTAGAGGGCGGTGACCAGTGCCGACACCCCTGAGGTTATGTGCACCACGGTCCCGCCGGCAAAATCGAGGCAGGGAAAGTGCCCTCCGAGGGAAGCGTTGAGGAAGCCACCCTTGCCCCAAACCATGTGAGCCATGGGGCTGTAGACCAGGATCGCCCAGAACACCATGAAAAGCAGCATGGCCGAAAACTTCATCCGCTCCGCGAAAGCGCCGGTGATCAGCGCGGGCGTGATGATGGCAAACATCAGCTGAAAGACCATATAGGTCTGCAGCGGGATGGTGGCGGCGTATTTAGGGTCGGGAGCCAGCCCGACACCATGGAGAAAGGCATTGTGCAGGCCGCCTATAAAGGCAGTTCCTTCGCCAAAGGCCAGGGAGTAAGTGACCAGCGCCCAGAGCACGGTAATTACCGCCATCATGGCGAAAGTCTGCATCATGGTTCCCAGAATGTTCTTTCTGCGCACCAATCCGCCATAAAACAAGGCCAATCCGGGCCCGCTCATCATAAGGACGAGCGCGGCACTGGTCAGCATCCAGGCGTTGTCACCGGCAGACTGTGCGGCGGCGATTGCGGCCGCCTGATCCGCCGAGCTTTTTTCGAGCGCCGCCAGCCGGTCTGTTTGCGACGCCGCGGCCGGGGCTGCCGCGCCCGGCATTTGCGCGGTGGCCATGTTGCCGCAGGCCCCCAGCAGCATTACCAATGCGAGCCCGCGAACCAGCACACAAATCCGATCCAATCGCCTGATCAATCGTTCACCCTCCATTGAGGCCCAAGAAAAATCGACGTTCAGAAACAGTGCGTTCACAAGTCTGTTTTGCTTACTTTACACAAGACGTTCCCGCATCCCAAATTCAATTCATCGCTGGGCCCGGCATATCTTTTGGCCGAGGCGCGATTCAAGACAGCGTCTCGCGGCAGAGTCTCGCCTCGGGGGGCGTTTTCTAGAAGTGGTAAATCAGGTCTCCCGCCAGCGTGAGTTGGGTCGTTTTGGTTGGCGCGCCGTTGACTCCATTGACGGACGGTGAGTCGTACGCCGGTACGCCGTAAGAGTGCTCGAAGCGCAGCTCCGGCCGGAAGGTGACTGTGCTGCCCAGCCAGAAGTTGAAGCCGACCAGGTGCTCACTGTACCGGGTCTTATTGCCTGTCCGCTGGCCGGCGATGTCGTCGACGTACTCATTGCGGATGTTGAGCGAACTGTGGTGGTGATTGAATTCGTGTTCCAGATAATTGACGATGGCCCAGTCCGGAGCGTAGCAGTGTGTGGCCAGGGGATTACACTGCGCCCCGTTGGCTCCGGTGATCAGCGCCGGGCCGGTGATGCCGCCGGCGTTGGCGCCAATGTTGGCGTTCGAACCATAGCTGATGCATGGATCTAACCCGTAGCATAAATTGGGGACATCCTTCTCGTACTGGTACCAGCCCTCCGTCGAGGTATGCCAGCTGGCGTTGATCTTGTGATAGTAGGTCAGATAGTAAGCGGAGAGATTGTTGTAAGCATATTTGCCGGAATTGATGGAATTCGCGCAGGCATAGAGGTTGTCTCCGCCGTCCTTCCAGGTATAAGAAGCGCAAACGTTGCCGGTCACCTTCGCGTTGGAGATCCAGGGCGCGGATTCGCAACCCGCGGAGACACCAGCCTGAAGCGTCCAGTGGTCGTCGAATTTGGTGGTGGTGTTGATCCCATGCTGGGTGTAGCAGTCGTAGGTATAGAGAATCGAGTGGCTATAGGTGTAATTATTCGGCGCAAGCTGGGCTTCGATATCGGGGAGAGAGATGTAGCGCCCGACGCGAATATCCATTCCCTGGGCTACGTGGGGAATATAGAAATCCAGGTAATACATCACCGGATCGTAGCCGTACTGGTTGTTATCGCGAAGCAGCTGCTGGCTGAAAATGCCCTTGGCCGTCGTGTAGCGGTAATCCAGGCCGTACAGGTTGGTAAAGCGGAACCCCCAGTCGAAGTGATCGGTTTGCACGGTATTGGGGAGACGCTCGAAGTAGAGCGCGACCTGGTCCAGTTGTATGGAGTTGGGAATGACGTCGTAAGCGGTTTCGTTGTTGGCGTATTTGCCCTTGTCGGACGTACTGGCGTTCCCGCCAAAGTCGAACCATCCATACATCTTGATGCGGGTTTTATTGCCGTTGATGGCTTGCATCACAGGATAGGTGCCGTAGTCGGGTGCGCCGATGACGACGGTGCCGCCCATTGGCCAGTCCGCGGCTGGAAACGGCGGCGAATTGAGCGGGCCCGGCGTACCTCTCCGTTCTGGCGCGGGAGCAGGCGGTGCGCCGCTCGAATCCACAGTCCAATCATCGATGTACGCATGCCCCAGGCGGGTGAAGAATCCACGGTGGGCTGGGGGAGCCGTGCTGACTTGAGACGATGGGGAGCCAACCGGTTGCTGGGGGAGCTCGTTTGCCGCCTCCGATGATCCGGCGCTTGCTGATACCTGGGGGGAATCCGGGGGGGTATCGACGGCGCTATGGTAGCTGTCTGCCTGTGCGGATAAGCTCCAAACGCTGATGAACAGCGAGCATATAAAAATTGAAAAGCGATGATGAGTTCCTGCAAAAACCTGCATTTCTAGGCCTCGTGGCGCCAGGACCCGGATCCGCTTGGTGTATGTCCGGGTGATCTCTTCTTTGAGTCAGGTGATCATGCCTAAGCAACAGCACGACACACCGCGGCACGAGACTTAGTAGAGTGGGCCAAGCGTAAAGAGTGCATAAGGATTGCATTTGGGAATGATGTGGAGTGCTGCGAAGGAGGTCCGGATTCTTTATGACTTCTTTATGCCCACTTCGTTACGCTGCGCTTCGGTCGGGGCGACAATTCGGTTGCAGGACCGACGGTGCCGTCGCCGTTCATTTCTCCGTTTACTTGCCCAAGGCAAGTCAGGTGCTCATTTTTTTTCGCAGACCGGTCGAAATGGTTCTCCTTTTTACGCTTATCAGAGTGAACAGCAGGAAGCTGCCCGTAGGAGGACCGGTTTATGCGGAACATTTTTCATGGCTTGGTATTTTCGTTCGTTCTGTTGAGCCGACTTATGGCGGCGCCGGCCCCATCCACAGTTGACCGGCCTCTGTCCTTCGAACCCAATCTGGGCCAGGCGCCGGCGCGATTCTCCTGGACGGCTCGCGGGCAGGGCTACCAACTATTCCTTGGCTCGAAGGGCGCCTATATAACCGTCGCCGAGCCGGTTGCCCCTTCTGCGACGGACGCCTCCTTTCCCATGCCTGGCACGGCAGGTGGGCGGCTAGCAGCTCCGCTAAAAAGCCGAGTGAGCTTGATTGCGATGACGCTCCCAGGAAGCCATCCCTGGAGCGAGATTCAGGGGTTCCAGCCAACCGGCGGAGTGAGCAACTACCTGGTCGGTCAGGACCGTAAAGACTGGCACTCGGGGATTCCTCGGTATGGGCGCCTGCAAGTGAAGAATGTTTACGATGGGGTCGACCTGGTTTTCTATGGGCATGGCCCCGACCTGGAATACGACTTCGTCGTTAATCCGGGAGGCGATCCCAACCAGATTCATTTGGCCTTTGAAGGCACAAACCCCCTACGGGTCGATAGCAAGACCGGCGACCTGGTCATCAAGACCAAATCGGGGATGGAGATGCGTCATGTGCGTCCCCGAGTCTACCAACAGATCGGCGAAAAGAGGGTAGAGGTCGCCGGCGGCTATCAAATACTCGAAAACGGAGAAGCCACTTTCCGGCTGGCAGCCTATGACCGGCGAAGCCCACTGGTTGTGGACCCGACAGTGGAATTCACAACTATTTTCAACGGTAATTCTCAAAACTACGGCGTGGCCGTGGCCGTGGATGCCCAGGGGAATTCCTACGTGACCGGGCAGACACTGGCCACTAACTTTCCAGACAGCTCGGGCTCGATGCCACCGGCCAAGAAGAATTGCCCCTATAACATTCAGGCTTTCTGCCCGGCTTACATTTTCATAGACAAACTGTCACCCACAGGCGTGGTGGTAAGCTCCACGCTGATAGGAGGCAGCGGAACCGATATCGTTGCCGGGATTTCCGTGACTCCGGTCGGAGTGTGGGTGACCGGCGGTACGACGTCGCAGGACTTTGCCACCCATACGCAATATGGCTTCGGTTACTGGAATGGCTTCGTAGCCAAGCTAACCACCGACCTCTCACAAATGGAGTGGTGTGTTGACTTCGGTGGTTTTGGCCCCAGCAACGATGTATTTCAGATGGCGTACGCGATTGCTGTGAGCCCGGACGACAACAGCGCCTACGTTACGGGCACGACCGCGTCGGTGGATTTTCCTACATCGCTCTACACCACGTCGACGCTGAAGCCGGCGCAAAAGGCCCTTGATGGATCGATGGACGCCTTTGTTGTGAAAGTCGGTCCGGACGGATATCTGAGTTCCGGATATTCCACCTACCTCGGGGGAGAAGGTTACGAGATAGGGCAGGGAATTGCGATTGACACATACGGACACGCGTACGTGACTGGCATAACCTCTTCACTTGATTTCCCGGTTGTCAATGCGATCTCCCATGGATCAACGGAGGCGGTGGGCCACACGGCGTTCGTGACGGAACTGTCGGCAGACGGATCCCAGCTGATCTCTTCATTTGTTCTGGGCGGAACACACACCTCGACGACGGGCTATCCAGTGGATCAGGGTTTTGCCATTGCGCTGGATTCTTCTAACGATATTTATGTTGCCGGCGAAGCCTGTTCCGTGGACTTTCCGATCACGCCCGATGCTTACCAGGTAAAAGCCCCATCGGTCTGCGTGCCCGGGCAAAATGAATATACCAGCGCGTTCGTAGCCGAGCTCAGCAATGCAGGCCAGGTTTTGCATGCGACGTATCTCGGCGCCGGGCAAGGCGCGGCGCAGGCCAACACCCTTGCGATCAGCCCGTCAGGAAACATCTATGTTGCCGGCTGGACGAATAGTGGCGACTTCCCTGGGGTTCCGCTCACCAGCATCAACCCTTCGGCCGGCTTTCTGACACAATTCGGACCCAAGCTCGAGGGCCTGAAGTCGACCAACTTTCTGGGAGCGGCGATCAATGGCATCACCATCTTCAGCCCCGTGGCCACGACGAACAACCCTACGCCGCAGGCTTCCGTGATTACAACGGGCTACCGGTATGCGCCCGGGACCGATACAAGCAATGTCGACAACCAGGATGCCTTTGTGGTCATGTTGAGCGATACTCTCTAGCAAGCGGCTAGAGGGTATGACTTGGTTATATGTAACAAGAGAAGATCTCTGCATTTAGTTCCCAGTGGAACACGGGTCTCGGATGTGGTCCTCGCGCCTGTCTTCCGCGCTTTGAGATTGGCGCCAGTCACGGTGTGTTTCCTTGGGCTTCTGGCGGTAGCGTCAAGCACGAAGCATAAGCCGAGACCTTATACCACGTGGAGCACTTATCTTGGCAGCGCGGATGCGTCACACTATACAGCTCTGCGGCAAATCGACCGATCCAATGTGGGCAGATTGCAGGTGGCATGGTCGTACGACAGCGGAAGCGACCGGCCTTACGAGTTCAACCCAATCGTTGCCGGCAGGACCCTCTACGTGCTGGCGAAAAATACTTCGATTGTTGCACTTGACGCCGTCACGGGAAAGGAACTCTGGGCCTACCGCTCGCACAGCCTGGGCCAGCGAATCGAGACACATCGGGGCATCAACTACTGGCAGAGCAGCGATGGTTCCGACCGGCGGTTGCTGATAACCTTTGGAAACAACCTGGAAGCGATTAACGCGGCTACGGGCGAGCTCATTCCTTCGTTCGGCACGGGCGGCGCGGTGAACCTGAAAGAGGGCCTGGGGAGGGAGCCGGACTCGATACACCAAATACAATCGGGTACGCCGGGCGTTGTTTTTGAAAACCTGATCATCCTGGGCTCCTCAACCGGGGAGGACTATGGATCGCCTCCGGGGGATATTCGCGCCTACGACGTGCGTAGCGGACGCATGGCCTGGATATTTCACACCATCCCCCATCCCGGAGAGCCCGGTTATGAGACATGGCCTAAGGACGCCTGGAAAAGCGGCGGCGGGGTGAACTGCTGGGGCGAAATGAGCCTCGATGCAGAAGCGGGAATCGTGTACATACCGACAGGCGCCCCGGTTTACGACTTCTATGGCGCAGACCGCAAGGGCAACAACCTGTTTGCTGATTCGTTGCTGGCGCTGGACGCACACAGCGGCAAGCTGGTTTGGCACTACCAACTCATTCACCACGATTTGTGGGACTACGATGCGATGGCTGCTCCGCAATTGTTGACGGTGCGGCACGACGGCGTGGATGTTCCCATCGTGGCCCAGGCGTCCAAGCAGGGATTTCTTTACGTTTTCAACCGGGTCAGCGGCAAACCTCTTTGGCCCATTGAGGAGCGGGCAGTACCGCGGTCCACCATGCCGGACGAGGAGGCTTCGCCTACCCAGCCCTTTCCATCCGTACCACCGCCGTTTGCGCGCCAGAGCTTCACGGTGGCCGATCTGAATCCATATATTCTGAGCCCGGAGGATCGAGCCCGGTGGAAGAAGGTGGTGGAGCAGGCGGTTAACCAGGGAATCTTCACTCCGCCTGGACAGACAGACACGATCGAGATGCCGGGCAACCATGGCGGTGTCAATTGGGGGATGACGGCGGCGGATCCGGCAATGGGAAGGATGTTTGTTGTGTCGATGGATATTCCGGCAATCCTCAAAAATGAGCGCCGGGAGCCCCCTTCCCTTTGGCAGATACCGAGCAGGGCTGAGCCGGCGGTTCAAGGCAAAGCGGTGTACGAGGTTTACTGCGAGCGGTGTCACGGCCAAGAGCGCAAGGGCGCGCCCCCGGCAATTCCTTCTCTGGTGAATGCACCCTCTGTTTTTGGAGCAAACACGATTAAAGGCGTGGTGAACTACGGGCTCAACGACATGCCGGCGTTTCCGGAACTCACGGACCGGCTTTTGAATAATCTCCTCTTGTATCTGGGCAATCCGGCGAGCGCGCCGGATCCCATCCCGTCGCGAAGCGAACCGCCGCCCGCGGCGGGGGAAAGCCCACATCCGGTTCGCTACTGGTCCGGTTATGGCCTCGAGCCTTCTATCATCAAGCCGCCCTGGACGGTGATGACGGCGTACGACCTCAACCGGGGAGTCATTGAGTGGCAGGTGCCGCTGGGGAATGCTCCGCAGGGAGAATCCGAGAACCTGAAGGGGACCGGGGTCATGATGGCCAGAAATGGGCCGGTTGTGACCGCGAGCGGCCTGGTGCTTATCGCGACCAAGGACGAGGGGAAGTTTCGCGCTTATGACGAGGAGACCGGCAAGGTGCTATGGGAGACGGATCTGCCTGCGTCTTCCGAGGGCGTGCCGGCGGCCTACGAGATCGACGGGCGCGAATACATTGTTGTCTGCGCCGCTTCGGCGAAGCATACGGACATACCACGGGACGGGCCCGAGGAGCAGCCTTCGCAGCCGGTACACAGGTCCTACATCGCGTTTGCCTTGCCGAAATAACGGAGCTGCGTTGGCTCCTCTTATCCTGCTTCGCTGCAGGGACTGGTTTTAGCCATTTCATGGCACCGGAACAGGGGTTCGAAATACCCAGCAAGAAACTGGAAAAGCCCTTTCGTTCCTGGGCGTGGCTTTTTGTCTTTTTATCAAGGTATCGTTCTCAAGGTAACGTTCTCGGGGTATCGTTCTCAAGGTATCGTTCCCGGCGGATCGGGTTGGGGAACCGCGCGATGGCAACGAACGTACATCCTGCGAGGGCTTCATCTCTGCTTCGGTAGGAATGCAAAATGATCATCGCTTGGCCGAGTGTTGCGGCCGGTTCTGCATTAGGGGCAATACTGGGTGCGATCGTTGCGTGGCTGGCCACTAACAGACTACGCAAGTGGTCTGAACTGCGGGCGCTCAACAGGGAGTACAGCTTTTTGACGGGCGAGTACCTGACGTACCGTGTCAGGGATGACGGAGCGCATGAGCCCACCGGCGGAAAAGTCGAGATTGCCTGGCAGCCGAGGGAGGGCATGCTGGAAGCCTCATGCTTTCAGGCAGCCGGACACCCGGAATGGCATAGCTATATTCGAATGAGCCGGGAATATCCGGGAACGGGCATTGGCCACTACAACAACTCCAATTCCATTCACGGGGGAATTCAACAGGTCATCTATTCGAAGCAGACCCGGTCTTTTTATGTAATGGGAACCAGCCAGGGGCGAAAAGAGTTCGCCCATAGCTGGAAGCCGAGGGACCAGGCGCGGCCGGCTTGACAAAGCGCAGCATTCCGATCCTCGACGATTTTTCAACAAGGCGGTTTATTTTACCGACGGGCTGTCGTCCGCCTTCAGGTCGCCGAGAGCGTATTGTATTCCAGCTCGCAGGTGCTCCAGCATCGGCGTCATGGCATAGACCCGATAGCTGTGGCCATGCCCTTCATAAAACACGCGCCCCTTGCCCTCCCTGTGAATGTAACTTAAGGCATAGTCGTGATCGGAGCGGGGATTCACTTCCTTTGCCTTGTCCTCAGGACTCATCTTGTCATAGTCGATGCTGGTCAGCACGTGCACGTTCTTGCGCGAGAACGACTCCAGCTGGAAGGTGTAGGTCTCGTCGTGGATCTCGAACTCCTTGCCATGGAACATGGCGGTCAAGGGACTGTTGGGATCGTCGATCTTGACAGTGATCAGTTGCGGATCGGACCAGTGAAATTTGAAGTAACCGCCAATGAGCTTGTTGTAAGCGGGCCATTGCAGAACGGGCTTGGATTCGAGACCCGCGCGGCGCATGTCGGGCGGCGGCAGCAACGAATTGAAGTGGGACACAAAATCGGCCTCGGTGACTTTCCCCGAATTGCCCGTATCGAGCTTCTGGAACCAATCCGCGGCAAGGGCCGTCCATTCCTTTTGATTGACGGTGCCGTCATTATCTTTGTCCGCTGCCGCGATAAAGCGGCTGGCTAAAACCATCGTCGCGGCATTCCGGGGTGGGGCGCCACTCTTGACGGCGGCCTCACTGGCCAGGCAGTTCGTGTGGTAAGCGTCAGACGCCGCATGAATACCGGCGATCCCTTTGCCGCTTCTGACGAAACTCAGCAACGCGGCTCGCCGCGCCGCGGTCACTGCCGGGTCCGGGTCGTCAAGGAAGCACGCGGTGGTGCTGTCGAGGAAAATAGCGTCGTATTGCTTAAGGTTGTCGGTGTTGATGTCCGCCGCGTCGTAGCTGACCGTTGTGGTCCATAAGTCGCCTTGTTTGCCCAGCGCTTCCACCGTCTTGGCAGCCAGCGGAATGGAGGCATGCACGAAGCCGCCCGCACCGGTGTGCGCCATCACCAGAACTTTACGCGGGCGCAGCGGCTTCGCCCCCGGGGTCGTGGGCAGCGCGGCCATCATGGCATCCACGGCTTCTTGCGGAACGTCGATCGGCGTTGAATTACCCACCGGGTTGAAGGTGCTGTGTTGTCCTGGCTTGACCGTAGGAGGCGGAGGCAGCACGTTGCTGAGCCCGGCGGCGACCTGAGCCTGGTTCAGGCTTCCGCTGTGGGTTGTGTTCCACGCGCTAAACCAGGAGCTGAAGCCAGACTCCAGCTCGGGCCCGGTCAGCGTCCCATCCTTATCGGTGTCGAGGGCAGCGAACAGCGCCCGCGCAGTCTGTCCTCCATTCGGTCCCTGTGCCCAAAGGCCTGCGATCCCTACGACGAGCAGCGCAGCAGCGCCCATCCCTATACATGCGGTTACGATAGATCCAGTTTTTCTCATAAAATCTGCCGCAATGAGTCTATCGCGGATTGGTGCTCATTCGTAGCGTAGCGCCTCCATCGGGTCGACTTCTCCAGCTCGTCGCACGGGCGCCCAACATGCGAGCAACGCCACTGAAGCGAATAGGGCGCCCACAATGATCAACGTGATCGGGTCGTTGGGCGTCACCTCAAACAGAAAAGTCTTCAGCACCCTGGAGAGAAGAATTGCCAGTACCACACCGGCGAATACTCCGCTGGCGATCAGACGAAATCCTTCGCCGAAGATGAGCTTGCGGATGTCCTTCAGTTGCGCGCCAACGGCCAGGCGAATTCCCAGCTCACGGCGTCTCGAGGCGACCGACAGCGCAAGTACGCCATAGATGCCTACCAGCGTCAGCATGCTCCCTATGACGGCAAAGCCGACCAGCAACTGCATCGCGAACGTTCGCGAGGCCAGAGAATCGTCGCGAATCTGTGCCAGGGTCCTGGGGTTTTCGATGGCGGCGGTCGGATCCACTTCGCGCAGTACACGTTGCACGGCAACCATGACTGTCCGCGGGTCCCCCGCCGCGCGAATTACCAGGTGTTTGGAAAAGGCGGTCGCCTGCCATAACGACAAATAGATTTCCGGGGACGCCGCACGCGTCAAATCATCCGTTCGGCCGTTGGAAACCTCGCCGACGATTTCCGTGGCTGGCTTGTCCCGCCCATTCATCCAGATCTTCCGCCCGATTGCATCGCCGTCAGGAAAGTACCGATCGGCAAAGGCCCGGTTGACGATCGCTACGCTGGGGGCTTTGCCTTCATCGGTCGGCCGCAGTTCGCGCCCTCCGAGCATCGGCAGTCCCATGAGCTTGAAGTAGTCTTCGGTGACTGCGCGCAGCGGCAGCGCGGTCTTGTCGCTCTCCTTGACCGCCGGAGGCTGGCCCTCGATTTCCATGGTGCCCGGCCAATTGTTTCCGGTCAGCGGCACTCCCCACGCGAAGGCTGCGTATTGCACGCCGGGAATGGCCTGGACGCGTTGCAGGGCGTGTTTGTGGAAATTAGTCCACTCCGCAAAGCTGCGCACCTCGGTAACACTCATGGTCAAGATGTGGCTGGTGTTATAGCCCGACGGAACCCTGGCAATGTTGATCATGGTGCGAATCAGCAGGCCGGCTCCGACCAGCAGCGCCAGCGTCAGGGCGGTTTGAACGATGGTAACGCCGCGCAGCAGGCGGCGTTCCCCGAGTCCCGCAGTTCCTTTCGGGCCGGCATCCTTCAGCACCTCCATGGGATCCAGTCGCAAGGCACGCAAAGCCGGAAAAAGCGCGGCCAACATCGACGCCAGCACGGCAGCTCCCAACCCCCATGCCAGCACGGCCCAACCGGCCGTCACACTATCGAGGCGAGGAACCGCATGCCCCGCAATCAGCTTGAACAGCTTTACGATGCCCAGCGCAAGCCCCACACCGAAGGCGCCGCCGAGAAGCGCCAGTAGCAGGCTTTCGACAGAAACCTGGCGCAAAAGAGCGATGCGTCCCATACCCATCGCGGTGCGCACGGCATACTCCTGCTGGCGTTGCAGCCCTCGAACCAGGAGCAAAGCCGCGGCGTTGCCGCAACCGATCAGGAGCACGAGTGCGGCCGCACCGAGCAGCGGGAGCAAAATGCTTCGTCCGTCCTGGTTCATTTCCTCTGTCAGCGATTGCAGTTGCGGCCGGAAACCCTCAAATTGCTTCTCCGCGAGTGCCTCCCTCGCCGCCAGCACAGCCAGCTCGCCTTGCCCTTGCTGCGGCGTCACTCCATCCTTCAGTCGCGCGACCACATCCCAACCCGGATCCTTTAGATATTTCGGGTCGGGCTCGACCGGGCTCCAGAAATCCACCAGCGCGTTCACGTTGTAATTGGGCTCCTTTGCGGCCCCCGGCGAAGGCAGAAAGCGCGCGCCCGGCGGCATGACGCCGATGATCGTCGGCGTCACCTCCCAGCGGCTGATGCGAACCGTCTTGCCTATGATTTGCGGATCCCCGTTGAACACTCGCTGCCAGAACTCGTATCCCAGCAGGATCACCCTGGCGGGTCCCGGACGGAAGTCCTCCTGGGCAAAGCCGCGCCCTATCAGTGGGCGCAGTCCCATGAGCTGCAGATAATTCCTGGTCACTGCCATACCCTGGATCGACTGACTGCCGTCATTGCGGATCAGGAAATTGAACTGCCAATAGTAGCCGGCGAAGCCGGCAAACGATTTCGCTTCTTTGTCCCATTCCAGCCACTGCTGGGCGGGCCAGCCGCGCGGGTTCTCCTCTTTTTGCCCGTCTGTCCGAGCGCTCTGCACCAGCACCAGCTGATGCGGCTTTTTGTAGGGTGGTGGCGTCAACAGTACGCCCTGAATCAGGCTGAAGACCGCTGAGGTCACGCCGATTCCCAGCGCCAGGGTGAGGATTGCGATCAGGCTAAAGCCGGGTTGCTTCAAGAGCATACGAATCGCAAATTGCAGGTCTCGTTTCAAGGTTTCCCCCTGGGTTTTGTGAGTCGGGATCTTGTGTACCTAAACGTTCCCAGCCATGCGCTGGTTCCCCTGAACCTGCCGGCCTGACGAGAATTGCGGCCAACGCACCCGCTGGGCCGCGTTTCACTTTTCGAGTGCAGTATAGTCCCAGTGGAGACTCCCCCGTTGCGCCGGTTACCATAACCGAATGCAGCCTGGCGCCGAGGACGTATTTCGAGCCTTCCGTATGGACGAACCGCGGCTGTTTATCGCCGCCGCGTCGATTACGGTCGGGTTGGTAGCGATAGGCTTCTCCTTCATTCGCAGAAGATTCGACCAGCTGCTTTCGTTTTTCGCATGGTTCGCTGTTCTGTATGGCGCCCGGTTATGGATGAAATCGGCCGTCCTGGGCCTCATGCGGCACCCGTCTCTCTTTCTGGACAAGCTGCAAATGGCGATCGCCTTCCTCGTAGCTGTCCCGGCGTTCCTGTTTTTTGCGGCAACCGGGTTGATTGGCCGCACGGGGCGCGTGATCGCTTATATCGTATGCATCCTCGAGATGTGTCTGATAGCCGCAATTTTTGTGGGATTCGCGCCGGACCTGCTCAATGGCTTAAACAGCATTGCGATTATCGTAGCCT
Source organism: Acidobacteriaceae bacterium (assembly GCA_049800615.1). Lineage (GTDB taxonomy): Bacteria > Acidobacteriota > Terriglobia > Terriglobales > Acidobacteriaceae > PALSA-350. The sequence goes on from JBARKD010000324.1 coordinate 21,408, forward strand.
TGGTTTCAAGCTGCATCCTGACTTTCCGCCGGCGGATGGTCGAAAAGGACGAGGCAGTGTTTCGGGCCGGCCTGGTCATCTTCAGCGCATTTGTCCTCTGGACAAATGCGGCAGCGCTTCTCGGTCATCGAACAGAGATTGAGCTTTATGGTTTCGCGGTTTTTCTGTGCTGTCTCGGATATGTGGCAGCGAGGCGGGCGCTCGACCGCGATCAGCAGCTAAGCTCCATTCAACAGGAACTTGAAGTTGCGCGACGGATTCAACTTTCTATTCTTCCTGCAGCATTTGCGGGCTCAGAGCACTTCACCGTGGTGTCGAGGTTTGTGCCCATGGCCTCGGTGGCAGGCGACTTTTATGAGTTCATTTACACCGGGAGCGGGACGGTGGGTTTACTCATCGCCGATGTCTCGGGGCACGGCATACCAGCGGCACTGATTGCCTCGATGGTGAAGGTCGCGATCAATTCACAGCGGCACCATGCGACGGACCCGGACCGCTTGCTCGCGGGTGTTAATGAAGCCCTTTGCGGGAACGCACAGAATCAGTTTGTCACGGCCGCCTATGTCCACCTGGATGCGGGCTGCGGCAGGTTCTGCTACGGGGCTGCCGGACATCCTCCCATGCTTATGCTGCGAGATGAGCAAGTATTCAGCATAGAAGAGAACGGGCTCGTGCTGGCGGTTTTATGCTCCGCGGTCTACACATCGACGAAGCAGCCGCTTCGCCGCGGGGATCGCTTCCTGCTCTACACCGACGGAATCATCGAAGCCGCAAATGCCGGCGGGGAAGAGTTCGGGAACGAACGCGTCGTAAATCTTCTGCAGGCAAGCGCAAAAATGGCTCCTGAAGAGGCCGCCGACCTGATCGTGAATACTGTGAGCGGTTGGTCGTCAAGCCAAAGCGATGACCTCACAGTGATCGTTTGCGATTACCAACGGACAGCGTCCGCAGGCGGCGTGCAGTAAAAACCGTGTACACGCTGGGAATTTCTGTGTTGACCCGGTCTGCTCCGATGGAAGATGATTGCGGGGATCACAGCAAACCAGCATTTTAACCCTCCTGCGATCGAGCAACGGGCCCCGGCAAAGTTTAAGTTTGCCGGCTAAGCGCGTGTCCAAAGACACGAATATTTTCGATAAACCACCCTTTAGGGACGGTATGGAGGATTCCTCTTGGCAAGATCATGGAGTAGTTTCGTGTGTCTTAGAAGTCCACTGCTTTGTTTGAGCGCGGTCAGTCTCTTGACGGTTTCGGCTCATGCAGCCAATCCACTGGCGGCAAAGGTCACCGTTACCCCCCTATCAGGCTATACGGGCAATCCTTTGCCGAAGCCGGACAAGATTCTGCTTTACGATTACGAGGTCAAGCAGGGCGATGTGCAGGTGGATAAGGTGCAGTCTCTTCGCCCCCGGCACCTGATAATGGGCGATAAGAGCCAGGATGCGGTCGCGACCAGCGCGGGTGATCACTATTACACGGAACTGGACAAGAAATTGGCCAAGAGCGGGATTCCGGTGGAACACGTGGCCGCGGGCACAGCTCCCTCTGCGAACGCGTTGATTATCCAGGGAGCGATCGCGAAGCTGAAGGAAGGGACGAAAGCGGAGCGCACAACCATTGGTATGGGCACGGGCAGTGCGGACTTTGAAACCAAGGTGAACGTACACCTGAAGACGGCTGCGGACGACATCGCATTTCTGCAATTCCAAACTTATACCGAGCCGGCTCCAAATGTGGGCGGAGCGGTGCCGGTCGCGGCAGGTCTGGACCCGGCTGCCGTTGCCGCCAAGTCGGCGGTCACGGACCGCAAAAAGACCTTGAATGCGTATGCCGCACAGACTGCGGATGCGACAGCCAAGGAAATCCTGAAATCGATGGCGGCGCAGGGTTGGGTGAAGCTGAACGATAAGGGCGAGGTTGCGGAATAACTTAGCGGGAGAGGCGACACGGACGAACCGTAACCCAAATAATAAGGGGGAGACTCCCGAATGAGAGGGCACCTTTTTTGTTTGTCCTCCGCTCCCGCAGGCTCGGAACGATCGGGAATAAGGGTTCAGTCATGAAGCGCAAAATCAAGCCCACCCTTGCGATAGCTTTGCCAGTGCTCGCCGCTCTCGGCGCCATGGCCGTTTACGCGCAGGAAAAGTACTCTTTGAAATCGCCGAGCGGAATCGCGTTCGCCGAGTTCAGGGGCTACGAGGACTGGGCGGTGGTCTCGTCGGCCCGGACCGACGAGGTGCTCAAGGTGATCGTCGCCAATCCGACCATGATCCAGGCGTTCAAGGCCGGCGTTCCGGGCAACGGCCAGCCTTTCCCCGAGGGCTCCAAGATCGCGAAGCTCCAGTGGAAGCCGAAGAAGAGCACGGAGGCGCCCTTCGTCGTGGATGTGCCAGACGTCTTCACCCAGGCTTTCCTTATGGAAAAGGACAGCAAGAGATTTCCGAAAACTGGTGGATGGGGATACGCGCTGTTCAATTACGAAAGCGTATCGGACAAATTCACGGCCGATCCCAGCCCCTCGGATTGCGGGAACAGTTGCCACCTGGCCGTGAAGGCGAAGGACTATATTTTCCACCCGTACGAGAAGCGCTGAACCTCACCTGCTCGCGATATCAACTACCCGCGGATGATGAGTTTTCTATTAGTAAAGCCCATGGTTTCTGCCGCCGTTGCTGGCCTTGGAGCCACTGTTGGCGGCCCTCTGGGTACTACGCATTGGGCTCTAAGAATTGGAGTACGTTTCTTTGGCCGCGAGCCGGTCTTTCAGTTTCCGCCCGTCCAATATCGATTGAAACCGATGTAATCGGACGGCATATAGGCCAGAAGATCGCGACGCAGCTGCAGGATGTCGACAGGACCCTGCGTCTCATAGAGCACCTTGCCACCGGGAGCAATGGCTACAGTATAGGAAGCACCGGCTCGCCATTCCGGATCGAACGCGGCACGCAGAGCCGCCGTATCGTTCGAGCCGAAGAGCAGGTTGCGGCCCGTGGCATGCAGCTTATTGAGTTGCTCAAGAACACCCGGCTTTTCGTCCGGCGTGTTGGTCGATACAGTAACCAGCGAGAAGTCGCGCATGCCATACATATAGAGGGTTTTTTGTATGCCGGGGAAATCGGCGATACACGACGCGCACCCCGTTGCCCAAAAGTTTACGAGAACCACGTGATCGGTTGCGTTGGCGCGTAGCGTTTTCAAATCCGCGGGAGTCGCCATCTCCAGCGTAACTGGCGAGTCTGCAATCTTTTGCGTCTCTTGCGAAAGAGAGTAAGTATCCTCCTTCCATTTGGTCGAGCATCCGAAGGTGCCGGTGTGCGCCAGCGGAACTTCTTTATTGGCCAGCAAGGCATCGATCGCGTTGCGCGCATCATTGGTTTTCACCAGCTCCATGCGATAGCTATTGTCGATGTGTCCCTCGTAGCGAAGACGGCGTTGCTTATCAAAAATGAAAATATGCGGAGTCGTCTTGGGGCCGAAGGCGAGCGTCACCTTCTGTATATCCCCGTCGTAAAGATACGGGTAGGTAAGGTGCTTGTATTGCACCCGGATCTTCATCTCGTCCAAGGTGTCGCTGATGTCTGACGAATCCAGTTCGGCGATGGCCATCGACTTGGGGGCATTTCCCTGGATCACGACGACGGCCACTCCTTTATTGCCATAGTCGTCGGCCATTTGCTGGACACGCTGCTCGTACATTTGTGCGATCGGGCAGTGGTTGCACATAAACACCACGGCCAGCACAGGGCTGGCCGCATAGTCGCTGAGCTTGTGAATCTTGCCGTCCACACCCGGAAGGGCGAAGTCCGGTGCGGGTGAACCTAACGCGAGCGTGGGGTGCTTTTCCTCATTTGCCTTGACCCTTGCCTCGTGCGCCGCGCGCCGGTCAGCCTTGGCTGCTGCGTCCGAAGCCTCTTGCGCGAGGCTCGTCTGTGAGCCGAGAAGGGTGAGTGACACGACGAAAAACATGCAAAATCTGAGCATTTGTCTCTCCGCGTTTGTGCCGGTTTTGCAGATGACCTTCGCCGCGACCACAGCTCGGGTCAATCGGCCCTATGGCTGTTCTCTTGGGAAGCATGATAACACCGGGGCCAGGCGAGGTAATCACTGGAACTTGTCTCATATATGGGTCTCATATATCGGTCTGGGGCTTCTGGTTGGACTCTGAGCCCCGCTTCGAGGGCGGGTCTCATGCGCGGCCTCTCCGAAATCCATATCCAATCCCAGGATTCAAGAGGTCAGATTCATGCGATGAGCGAATCCGGTTGAGGGGTTGCGATGTGCGTGGCCACACCTGTCTTTGTCTGGCCTGTATTCCGGCGGCTCATGACGAATTGGGAAAATATAAGGCACGCTCCGATTGCCGTCACGTTGTATACCGCCCCGCCCCAAGCGCTCTGATGGTGCGGCTGGGCAAACACAGGGGGCGCTTCTACGACAGCCTCGAACCATAGCAACATCAGGGCGAGGAGTCTCGCCGCTAGGACGTCCTGGATTCCCGAGACAATGCTAATTCCCGAAAGCAGGAAAGCGATACCCGTAAAGATTGCCCAGAAAACAGGAAACGGCACCCAGTGCGGGACGAAGCCTGCCATGATTTTGGGGTTGATGAGGTGCCCCAAGCCAAATGCGACTGGGCCCAGCCCCAATGCCCATCGACCGGCTACGAGCGCCCGCCCCTGCCACACCTGATTGTGCGGCGCGCAGAGCGCATAAACGATGACTGCCGGCGACATAAGCAGCAGCTGCTGACCGATTCCAAATAGAATGAACGCCAAGACACCGATGCGAAAGCCGAGGACATGCGTGGCCGTGTAGAACCGGGGTACCCACAGTAACGCGAAAATAAGATAGATCATGGCGGATGCCGCTGCCCCAATCCGTTCCGTACGCCGCCACAGGATCGCCATCCCGGCCGCGACCAGCCAGGCGCCGCTAACGTAAGCGAGAATTTGCGAGCCAGGAATATGTTTGCCGAGGGCTTGTATAGGTTGATGGGAGGCCTCGAAGGCGCCCCAGACAATATTCAGAATCCCTGTGGCAACCGTTGCCAGTCCATAGATCCAAGTTCCCAGTTTCATTTGCTCAATCTCTCCTTTGGGCGACTCGGCTAAACAGGCTGCGGAAAAACAACGCAGCGGCTCGACAAGCCTACCACGCGTAGCCACTTGTCTAGGCGGGGATACATTATCTAGCGCCTCGCTCGTTGCTTCGGCGCGTTTTTCCGCAGCCTGTAAATCCGATGGAAGGGAACAGCCGCTCTTCTCATTGAGTTGATCGTAGGTCGTCATTGGCCTATTGAATAGAGCCATTTTAAAGAAATATGATTAGACCAATCCAGGAGCCCCGTGGCCAAAACTGTCAGCTCGTTCGAACTCACGCTCAGTCGCCCTCGCACGAAACAGACGCTCACCCATTGGCTTTACGCGGAATTGCGCGCTGCCATCCTTGATGGCAGGCTGGGGACGGGCGCGAGGCTGCCCGCGTCCAGAGATTTCGCCAACCAATACGGTCTCTCACGCGGGACTGTGGTCAGCGTGTTCGAACGTTTGCAGGCCGAGGGGTACATCTCCTGCCGTGTCGGTGTTGGAACGTGGGTCAATCGCGTATCCGCACCTTCACCAACCCGCGCGGTAACTAAGCTTCCGGCATACATTCGTCATGTCGTGTCCGCCTATGTCCGACCACAGCCTTTCGTCGATCTGGCATTCACGAAGGGCATCCGACCGTTTCGCATCGGTGTCTTGGCGTTCATTCTATTTGGAATCGGTCAGCAGCTGCTGCTTATGTCGCCGGCAGT
>JBARKD010000325.1:0-5484 GCA_049800615.1 Acidobacteriaceae bacterium
CTTCTACATAGATCCCCTACGGCCAATGATCTAAGTGGTTGATTTCCTTGATGCCGTTTCTGGTACTTAACTTGCCACTTACCACCATCCGGAAGTTCGGGCGACGATGTACGCGATGGCCAAGCCTCGAAGTGATCTCAAGCATCGCCCTTCCGTGGCCGCCTTCCTGGTGCTGTTTTGTCTTGCTTTGAGCCTGAGTCAAGGATGCGCTGGCCCTGATCCATTGCGTCACACGGGCGGTGGCTCACCCGTCGGTCAGACTCTTCCGTTCCATCCGGATACGGTTCACGCCTCAAGCGGCGACAGCGCGCCCCCTGCGCTTCCACCTGATCCGAAGTCGGCTGGCGAACTGCCTTTCAATGCCAGGTCGCATACCTACGTCTTGCCGTCTGGAACTCTGCTTACGGTGCAACTGAGCCGGTCCCTGTCTGCCGCGAGAGTCCACTCAGGGGACGCCTTCGGTGCCGTCGTCGCCGATCCGGTCACAGTTAACGGAGAAACGCTCGTGGATCGCGGCACCGAAGTGATTGGGCGCATCGAATCCGCCGCATCCGAGGCCGGTCGAGTTCCGCCTTTGGGCTACTTCCGGTTGAGGCTGGATGCGATCACGCTTGGAGGTAACCGTGTCGCACTCCAGACCTCCAGCCTTTTTGCTCGGGGAAGCGCGCGCCCTTCAACCGTTTCCTCCGGCTCAAGCAGCGTCCGCGTCCAGAAGGGCCGCCGTCTGACCTTCCGGTTGATAGCTCCAGTTACGCTTTACGATCCGAATCGCATCGCCAATCAACAGTACGCCGATTCAACCACGCAATAATCCGGTCTGGCGAGTTCTCCTTTCCAACTCCTCTGCGGCTTTTCGAGCCTTGGTGGCTTTCTGCTAAGTATAGAAAAGCAACGACTTCCCGAATTTTCCACAGGTTTTTCCTGATTTGAAGTGACGCATGTCCTTCGCAGTATCAGATTGGTCCTCCTATAGTGGCGATGAAGCTGGAGGTGGTTTATCAGGCCTCCTCCGTTCGTCCCATTTTGGGAGCACCGAGGTATCTAATAGCCCATCGCGGGCTTCTTCCGGGATTCGTCGCGCGACATAGTAGCAGTATGAGCCTCGCAACACCGTTTCCGTGGCCAGGGCCTTCAGGCGGCGAGAAGCCGGGAATGTCCTTCCGTGCCTTCTTCGAACACGCTCCCATTGCCGTGGCGAGGTGTAACTCCGAAGGGGTCATTGTCGAGATGAACCCGGCCTTCGAACGAAGCCTGGACCCAGCCGTTGCCAGCAGAAGGTCGCTGCGCCTCTGCGAACTGGTTCGTCCCCAGGACCGGGACAAAACTGACCTGCTTCTGCGCGATCTCCTCGGTTCCAGACGCGAGGCCATGGGCATCGAAGTCTCGGGAGCAGGTCATGGCCAGGAGAGCGCGAAGTGGACTGCCTGGCGCCAAGCCGGTTCTGTGGGCGAGCCCGGCCATGCATTGCTCATCGCCGAACCGATCGCTGAGCAGTTCGCCGGGCAGGTGGCGGGACAGATCGCGGGGCAGATCGCCGGGCAGATAAACGATACGCTTTGGTCCGGCGAAAGCGCGCTCCAAACTCACAAATGGGAGGCAATCGGCCGCCTGGCTGGGGGTGTCGTACACGACTTTAACAACCTTCTGACCGGCGTCATGCTCTACTGCGATCTTTTGCTTTCCAGTCTCGACGCGCGCGACCGCCGGCGCCGCTACGCCGACGAAATTCGCTCGGCCATTGTCCAGGCCACCGGCCTGGTGCATCAGTTGCTCGCCTGTGTGCGGCCGCAGGCCGTCACCCCCGGCCTCGTGAGTCTCAGTGAAATCGCCGGCGCAATGCGCGATCTGCTGAGCCGCCTGGTTGGCGAAAAGATCGTTCTCGAACTGCGGCTTGACCCGGAATTGGGTGCGATCAAGATCGTTCGCGCGCAAGCCCAACAAATCATTCTGAACCTGGTGCTCAATGCTCGCGACGCGCTTCCCGAGGGTGGCCGGATCACGGTCCAGACCAGCAACTGCGGATTCCAACCGGTTGCAGGGACTCCTCCGCCAAACTTTCTTCCCGCATTTCCCTGCGTTCTGCTTAGCGTGGCTGACAACGGTCACGGCATGACCGACGAAACCCGCCGGCGTCTTTTTGAGCCATTTTTCACCACACGGGCCGCCGCCCAGGGCAGCGGCCTGGGACTCACTACCGTCCGCGGCATCGTCACCACAAATCACGGCCTGATTCACTTCGACAGTGAAGCCGGTTGCGGCACGCGCGCCATGATTTTGTTCCCCCGATCACTCCAATCCCCCGACGCCGAAGCTCGAATGACAGACAGTCCAGACTCCAACCACCCAGACTCCGACAAGCCAGACTCCGACAGTCCAGAGTCAGACAATCCAGACTCAGCCCTGTCTTCTCCTACTCCGTTTCACGAAATCAAGAAGGAATCACTTATATGACCGCAGCCGCCTCAGCTTCTCTCTCGTCTACCCTTGCTGCTCCTCAGATCATGGCCGCTAACTTTCTGAACCTCCTCATCGTCGACGATGAACGTTCCATTCGCGACGCTTGCCGCGAAGTCGCTCTGTCGCTCGGCTTCATGGCTCATGTTGCCGATTCCGCCGAGCACGCCTATCGCATCCTCCAATCCCAGAGTGTCGATGCCGTCCTGCTCGATCTAAGGTTGCCCGGCGCCAGCGGCCTTGAGGCTCTCCGCCATATTAAGAGCCAGCGTCCCGAAGCTCTCGTCATCGTGGTGACTGGCTGCGGCACGGTGCAGTCGGCTGTGCAGGCCATGAAGCACGGCGCGTACGAATACATGACCAAACCCTTCAGCGTCGACGAACTCAAACTTTTATTGGAACGCGTCTCCAACCATCTGAAGTTGAAAACCGAGAATCGCATGCTGCGCGAGAAGCTCAAGTCCAAGGAGGGGTACGGCGGCATCGTCGGCCGCGCCCCGGAAATGGAGAAGCTCTACCGGATTATTTCCAAAGCCGCCAGCAGTTCGCACCCGGTGCTGATTCTTGGTGAGAGCGGCACCGGCAAAGAGATGGTCGCGCGCTCCATTCATTACTCTGGGACCTTCCGTGACAAACCCTTCATTCCCGTCGACTGCGGCTCGCTGGTCCCCACCTTGATCGAGAGCGAGCTGTTTGGCTATGTGAAAGGCGCATTCACTGGAGCCAACCAGGCCAAGGACGGATTGTTGGCCATCGCCGAAGGGGGAACGGTCTTTCTTGACGAAGTCGGCGAACTCCCCGTCGACCTCCAGGCCAAGCTGCTTCGGGCTATTCAGGAGAAGGAAATTCGTCCAGTGGGCAGCACGCGCCGCATCCCGATCAACGTCCGCATCCTGGCCGCCACCAATCGCCTGCTGGAGCAGGCGGTGACCGAGGGCACTTTCCGCCGCGACCTGTATTTCCGCCTTAACGTTCTCAGCTTGCGGATCCCTCCGCTGCGCGAACGTCGCGAAGATATCCCTCTGTTGCTCGCTCATTTCATGGAACGCTGCTCGCGTGCCTCGGGACATGAAAAAGTCCTCACCGACGAAGCCGTCAAGGTCATGTTGGCCTACGATTGGCCGGGCAATGTCCGCGAGCTGGAAAACTGCCTGGAGCGCACTTTCGCCTTTACCAGCGGCCCCTTGATCCATGTCACCGACTTGCCTCCAGCGATTGCCAGCACGCAGGTCGCGGCGGCCACCAATGGCAATGGCCGAAAGATCGTTCCCATGGCTGAACTGGAGAGGCAGACCATCCTCAATGCCATCGCGGAGCTTAATGGAGACAAGCTGCAGGCGGCTCGTCTGCTGGGCATCGGCAAGACAACGCTTTACCGGAAACTGAAAGATTACGCGGCGCAGAGCTAGCCGGCGGGCGCAAGAGTTCGAGCGAGTTGTTCATTATGGAATGAATTCTGGCTGGCTCCGGTTCCGCGATGGGACGAGCACATTTGACCCCGGTCTGTAAGCCCCGTCTATTCAATGCCGCGGACTATGGTCTCTCGCGTGCTATGAAGAGACCATGATTCTTCTCATCACACCTTCAGCACGGGGCCTGGAGTGCGCCGCCACCCTCAAGGAAGCCACCGGCGATGAAACCCACTGGGCTGAGAATCTGCAGCAGGCTCTTCTCCGGCTACGCGAACAATCGTACTCCGTAGTCGTCCTCGATCAATTCCTGCTCGAGAATGAACCTGCCGAAAGTGATCACGTGCTCGATCTTCTGGGTACTTCTTTCCCTGTCTACCTAAACTTTGCGGTCAGCGGCATGCAACGCCTCCTGCGCGAGGTCCGCTCCGCCTTACAGCGTCGCCAGCGCGAAGAAAACCAGGCCCGCCATTCCGTGGAGCAACAGATCCAGGGCGAAGTATTCGAGTCGATCACCACCATGCTTCTCTCCTGCGAACTGGCTATGGCTGTTCCAGGCATACCTGCTCCCGCCGTGGAGAAAATTCGCCTCATCGACAATCTAGCGCGCGACATCCGGGTCAGGCTGGGTGCGAATTGATTCCTAGCCTCTGACCTTGGCGGGAAAGTCGTGCCAAACATCCAGCGCTCAACGAAATAAACCGGCCATCTCAAGAAAAACGTCGACGTTCTCCCGCATTCGCACTAGAATAAGCCTGCGCCACAAGGCCGGATGCAGCTTCCATTGCGGACTTCCGGCACGTCTGCCGGAGGACTTTGTGCACGTTCTGGTCACCGCCGACAACATCTCCGGTTCCTGGACGTATACTCGCGAACTGGTCACGGGACTGGTCACACGCGGCGTGCGGGTCACCCTGGTCAGCTTCGGCGAAGTTCCGCTGCCCGAACAGACCTCGTGGATGGACCTGCTTCACGGCCTTGAGTATCGCCCTACCGCTTTCCGCCTGGAGTGGATGGATGAAGCGCCGGACGACCTGCTCGACTCCTCACAGTTTCTCGCCAGCGTGGTTCGCGAAGTGCGGCCTGACATTCTTCACCTGCACCAGTTCTGCCATGGCAATCTGCCCGTGGACATACCTCGCGTCGTAATGGCTCACGGCGACATCATGAGCTGGACCCAGGCGGTCCAGGGATGTTCGCCCCGGCCCACGCGCTGGCTCAAGTGGTACCGCGACACCATCATCCGCGGCATATCGACCGCTGACGCCGTGGTGGCCCCATCGGCATGGATGCTCGCCACGATTCGCGCCAACTACACTCGCCCGCGTCGCGAAGCTGTAATCTACCCCGGACGCAATCCCATTTTCTTCAATCCCTACGTCACCAAAGACGATTCAGTCCTCTCCGTCGGCCGCCTGGTCGATGCCGGCAAGCAGGTCTTCCTGCTCACCCAGCACCCGCAGCCATTCTCAGTCTGCATCGTCGGCGCCGAGCAGACCGTGCCCTTGCCCCGAGTTCCCATCCGTGCCGACGTCAAAGTCTCGACTGAGCAGAGTTGCGTGGCCATTCGCGGCCCGCAGACCGAAGCTCAACTGCGTGCGCTCTATAGCCGTGCCGCCGT
>JBARKD010000326.1:0-11901 GCA_049800615.1 Acidobacteriaceae bacterium
ATTCATGCCGTAGGTGTTACCCAGCCCTAGTTGGGAAGCGTAAGTATGAATCTGGCCGATCTGCTGATCATCATTGTGCTGGCAGTTTGCGTCGGATCGGCTTTCGTCAAAGGATTTTTTGTCGAGATATTTTCCCTGGCCGGGGTTATAGTTGGGCTCTTCATCGCTGCTGCCAATTACACGGGGTTTGCACCCTGGATCGCTATCCTGGTGCACAATCATGCAGCGGCGAATCTGATTGCTTTCCTGCTGATTGCCTTGCTGGTGATGGTGTTTGCGGGGATCGCAGGGCGTTTGCTCCGCGGCTTGTTTCGCGGAGTGGGTTTGGGGTCGGTGGATCGCCTGCTCGGGGCTGTAGTTGGGTTGGCCGAGGGTTTTATCGTCGTGACGCTTATCCTGATGGGCATCGTGGCTTTTTTGCCCCGTCAGAACTGGTTGAATGGCTCCCGCCTGGCGCCCGTCTTTTTGACCGCGGCCCACGGCGGCTCACATGTTGTACCGTTTGCCCTAGGGCAAGAAATTCGTCAGGGCGTGGAAGGGCTTCGCATGGCGCAGCCCAATTGGTTGACACCGAGTTCGGAAATCCATTTCGAGAACAACCCTGCTGAAGAGCGGGTAGAAAAAAGAAAGAGGTTTTCGTGAAACGTGAGCTGGATAGTCTTGTGACGCAAATGCACGCCGGCGGCATTCAATATGACGAGGCAGTGCGCGAGTTCAAACGGCGCTTCATTCTCGAAGTGTTGTCGCATCACAGGGGAAACCAGTGCAAGGCGGCGCGCGAGTTAAGCATGCACCGCAACACGCTTCGCCGTACCATCGCCGAACTGAAACTCGATACGGAACAGATTCGCAACGGCCTCAAGCGGCCGCCGCGCCCTGAACGCCCTGCTTTCGAGAACAAACAAGCGGTGCGCACCTAAAGCACAAGTGCCTCGCCCAACTGCGGGAGTTTCAGCTCAAGAAATATAGGCGCGCCGCGCAGAATGCCCGATCCCGATTCCCCGTCGACACGCGATCCTGTTTCTCCGCAACCTGTCATCGCCACGCGCGATGGGTTTCGCTGGGACAACTGCGATGCCTATTTGTTCGACATCGATGGAACCCTGCTTCACGCTCACGGCGGGGTGCACACGGACTCCTTTTCGAGCAGCGTAGAAGCGGTCATGGGCCATCCTGTTTCGATCGCAGGGGTGGCAATCCACGGCAGCACCGATACCGGAATCCTGCGTGAGGCATTTCGCTGCGCTGCTATCGCAGACGACGTTTGGCAGCCGCGCCTCAAAGAGATCCTCGCCTGCATGCGGAAAACCGTCCATGAACGCCGCCATCACATGAGCGTTACCATCATGCCCGGCGTCTTGTCCATGTTGGCTTACCTCAAAAGCAGGGGGAAATTTCTGGGCGTGGCTACAGGAAACCTGGAGCAGATCGGTTGGTTGAAAATCGAAATCGCCGGCCTGCGAGACTGGTTTCTGTTCGGCGGGTTTAGTGATGAGTATCCGGTTCGCGCCGATATGATTGCCCACGCGCTCGGCGAAGCCCGGAAGTTCGCCGGCTCACGGGCCAGCGTTTGCGTGATCGGTGACACGCCGTCTGATATTGCGGCAGCCAGGGCTAATGCACTTCCGACCATCGCGGTGGCTACCGGGCATTTTTCTTACGATGAGCTGCTGCGGCATCAGCCGGAGATCTGTACATCGACTCTCGAAGCCTTGTTCTGAATATGGCTCTGAAAATGGTCTTCGCTGCGGATGGGGTGAAGGCCGTAATAACCGGCGGGCCGCGCAGCGCGTGTCCGTGCAAAACTGAAGCTCGCCGTCCGTCGTAACTTGCCGGGCGCCGGCCGGCCACCTACCATGAAAACATGCGTCTAGCGCGCTGGATGACTGCCTGTTGCGTACTCGCCCCGCTCGCCGTTTTTGGCCAGCAGCCATCACAAGAGTCCCAGGCTCACGAGCCGTCTCCCCGGCAGATCCGGGCGGGGGAGAAGTTCTACGCTCTCGGTGTGCGGGCCATGGGAAAGGGAGACGTAGAAGCAGCGGAAAAGGATTTCGCCAAGGCGTCTCAGGCAGACCCCTCCAACCGCGATTACGCAGAAGACTGGCAGATCGCTCGCCAGCACGCCGTCACGAAGCTCCTGCAGGAGGCGGACAAGGCGCGCGCGCTGGGCCAGCCCGATGTAGCCCGCGGCAAACTCGCCCAGGCACAGGCCCTGGACCCCAAAAATGAAGACGTCGCGCAGCATATCGACAGGATGGCCGATCTCGCCGCTCCACCTTCCGACGAGGTAACCGCAACCTACGCCCCTGCCATCGAGTTGACGCCCAAAGGGGGGAAGCAGAGTTTTCATTTCCGCGGCACGGAGCAGGAAGCGCTGCGGAAAGTACTATCCGCCTACGGAATCTCCATGGTGGACGACGGTTCCCTGGCTGCGAAGACCGTTCGCTTTGACGCGGATGACGTGGACTTCGCGCAGGCCGCGCACCTGGTTAGCATGACCACGGGCTCCTTCATGGTGCCGCTCGATCCTGTCCGGGTGATGGTGGCGAAAGCGAGCAAAGAGAACCACGACAAATACGACCGCTTATCGGTGGAAACGATTCGTCTTCCCGGCCTGGCAGCGACCGAGTTCAACGATATGAACAACCTGGCAAAAAACGTGCTCGGCGTTCAGAGCTCGGTAGTCGATCAAGGGGCAGGCACCATCACTGTGCGCGCCCCTGTTGACAGCCTGGCGGCGCTCAATCGAACCCTGGCCGATCTGCTCGATGGCAAAAGCGAGGTGTTGCTGGATGTAAAAATCTTCGAGGTGGCAAACACCCGGACTGGCGTGGTTGGAGTCCAGCTCCCGCAAAGCACCACCATCTTTAACGTGCCCAGTGAGCTGACCGGCGTCCTCTCGCAAAATTCGAGCCTGGTGCAGCAAATCATTTCGAGCGGCTTGGCAAACGCCGGAGATTTCGCTGCCATCGCTGCAATTTTGATCGCCTCCGGAGAAGTCACCAGTTCCATCCTGAGCCAGCCCTTCGCAGTTTTCGGCGGAGGTCAATCTCTGACCGGGCTCTCTACTGGTGGCGTGACCGGCAACCTGAGCTTGAACGTTACAGACACGCGTTCGCTTACCCATGTCCAGCTCCGTCTCGATGACGGCATGGAAGGAACGCTCAAAAATGGCACCCGGTACCCAATAACCACGTCCAGCTATTCGAGCATCGCGGCTTCGTCGGTCAGTATCCCGGGAATCACCAGCGCCGGGCTTTCGAGTATTTTGAGCGGTGTCGGAATCAACGCCAACAGCCTTGCGACAAGCCAACCGATTCCCCAGGTTCAATACCAGGACCTTGGATTGACCCTGAAAGTCACGCCCAGAATTGAACGCAACGACGACGTAGTGTTGAAGCTGTCTCTGCAGATCCAGGCCCTGCAGGGTGCAAGCCTCAATGGCCTGCCGGTGCTGACCAACCGCAGTTATGAGGCCGACATTCGGCTCCGCGGAGGGGCCAGCGCCCTGGTGGTCGGCGATTTATCCCGACAGGAATCGAATGCGGTGAGTGGCACTCCGGGCCTCAGTGAACTGCCCGGCTTTTCCTCCCTCAGCAACACCACCAAGGAATTCGACGTGGGCAACGTGGCCATCCTGATTACGCCACATATCCTGCGCCGGCGTCACAATGAACTCATTGGACCGGTGATTCCCCTCGAACGCCATAGCTAGGCCAATTGAGCGTCATAGCCAGGGCAGCGTGCGTTGCGGTCAGTTGCAACTGCACCCCTAGATATTGGGGTGCATTCAAGTGCAGCGCAACGGGTAGGTGCCGATTTGTAAACAGCATTCTCGCAAATTGTCAATACCGCTAAACAGCTAAAGCGCATCGAAGGGAATACAGTTTCTAAACGGCAATTTTGTGTCGCAGCTTGAAACACGCTCCGAAAATGGTGCATTCTGGAACACCCTGGCATTGGGGGTTTTTCTCAGAGGCGAAATGTTCGGCAAACTTTGGGTTCTCGCTCCGTTGCTGCTGCTGTTGACCGCTTGCCGGCAAGAGCAGCTCTTACCCGTGGCCCACGCCGCATCAGAGGACGAACAGATCCAACAACAGAAAGCTCCCGAGCTCGCTCTGCTTACGCATCCAGCTCCTTCGGTACAGCCGATTCCGGCGGTCCCACTGGCGCCGGCGGCAAAGCATCGTTCGCGCCGTTCTCCCAGGCCGATTCGCTACCCCGGGCTCCACGACAGCTGCTATGCATATATGCTTATGCGGCCCCAGGTTCAGCGTGCGTCGGCCGTACAGGCGCGCCTTAGCAAGGCCGACGCGATTGAGACCGCTTTCGGAGCGCAGGACATGGACGTGGACCTGGTCGGCGATCACGCCAATATCATGTCCTTGCAGTTCCCCGCGGCTTGGCCAGCCTATACTTACGCCAATCGCGTCAGTTCCGTGATTGAAGACTACTTTTCGAATCCCGATATTTTGGACTACATGTGCAATGCAGGATTCGCTGAGGTCCGTCTATCGGCGCGCGGCCTGAACGATGGCAAAATGCATCTTCTCTGGACAGCGAAGATTACCGCCGAAGGCCTCATCAAAACCCGGCGCACCGCGGACTCGCTCGCCGCGCAAATTGCAGCGGAACAAGCTGTGTCCGCTGCCTCCCTTTCAAACCTGAAGCCCGATTGAGCGCATAAGACCCAGGGCGTTGCTGGTCTGTACCACGCCCGGGTAGAGCTTGTAATCAAAGTGCAGCAAACCCTCCTCCAGATGGTCTTCGAAATGGCAGTTGACTGCCCGCGATCCGATTTCCTGTGGAATCGCGGTCAACGCCAGATCGTGCGTGCTGACCAGGCCCACCGCGCCCTTTTTGATCAATTGGCTAAGAAAAGATTGGGTTCCGATCAAACGGTCGTGCGAGTTCGTTCCCGACAAGAGCTCATCCAACAAGAACAGAACCGGTGCTGGACCGTCTGTCAGGTCCATGATCTGCTTGAGCCGGTGGATCTCTGCATAGAATCGCGAGATGCCACCCTCCAGCGAATCAAGGACGCAGATAGAGGCGGTGACTGCGAGCGGAGAAAGCTTCAGGCTGGTGGCGCGCACCGGAGCTCCGCTCTGCGCCAGCACCGCGTTGACCCCAATGCCGCGCAGAAACGTGCTCTTGCCTGCCATGTTCGGCCCACTCACGATCATTAACTGCAGGTCGCGGCTCAGGCGAAGGTCGTTGGAGACGGCCTGGGCTCGCGGGATCAGGGGATGGGAAAGCCCTTGGGCCGCGAAGCATGGCGCGTCCTCAACAAACTCCGGAAACACATCCTCGGGATGCTCATAGGTATAGCCGCCCAGGGCGGCGAGCGCCTCCAGTTGGCCCACGGCATCGAGCCAAACGCGAAGCGATCCTCCAAATTGGCGCCGCCAGCTTTCCGCGGCCAGCACGAACTGCAGCCGGTAGAAGATGAAGGAATCGAAAACCCGAACAAAGAGATTGTGCGCCGATTCCAAAAATTCAACCCGCAGATTCAGTCTTGCGATCGCTCGCGATGGCGGCAATCTTTCAGGCTTGAGCTGGGTCTGCAACTGTTGAAGCCTGGGGCTTTTGCATGGTTCGTGCTCAAACGCGGCCAATATCTCCGAGAGCAGCTTCAGGTCGTGACCGGCCTCCTCAGCCGCATGCGCCGCCTGGCTGAGACGTCCGCGAAACCGGTACGAAATTGCCAGATTGATCGCGGACGTCGTCAGCAGTAGGAGGCCCCATCCGCGCCAAAACCATGCCGCTACGCTGAAGCACCACAGGACCGCCAGCACCGGCAGCAGGAAACGAATGATGCCGGATGGGAAGACAGGCTCCGCTTCGCCCCACGTCACCAGAGCTTCCGGATGCACTCCCAGCTTCACATCCTCTCCCATGGCGGCGAGGCTCTCGCGGAAATCCACCCGGGTGCTGAGTTCAATCGCCGCTCCCTGTCGCGCAAAGACCTCCTTCGGAGGCGCAGGAACCAGCAGCCAACGAGCCAGCGTTTCCTCGCCTGCCCGGGTGCGGGCCGTGCACAGCAACTCGAAAATCGACGCCCGCCCAAACAAATCAAGGTCGCGCGCGCAGGGATGAGATGCTTCGAGGAAGCGCTCGCCCCCGATGCCCTGACCGGCCCAGGCGCCGTCGATCCGGGCGATTCCTTGCTCATAAAACCGGATCGCTCGGGAACAACGGGTGACTCTGCCAATCAGCCGCGAGTGCACGACGGCAAGAACGACAAACGCCGTGACCGGGATCAGGACCAGTAAATCGAAACGGTTGAAGCGGCTCAGCCGAACAAGTATCCAGCCCAGAGAGAATGCGGCCAGTCCAAGCTGCACATAGCCGACCCGTCGTTCCCGAGACTGCAACCCCGAGCGAAGCAGCGACGACTTTTGCCGCCGGCGCGAATACTCCGCTCGCGGTTGGGAAGAAGGTACGCTCTCAAGTTGCGATGCCGTTGCTCACCCTCGCGCGCTACGCGACCAATCGAACATTCTCATGCCTACAACAGGATTGGAGCACCGGTTATCGAAGCGAGGGAGCGGGTCTAGCCGGCGGAGCCGGTGGCGCCGGCGGCAGAGGCACACCGTCAAGCTTTGCCTGGAATTCGACAATTTTCTGCAGCATCTCGTAGGGGATTCCGTTGACCGGCAACGCGCGGCCGTTGACGTACAGCGTGGGCGTCTGGTTTACACCCACGCGTTCCCCCAAAGCCCGCGAGGCATCGACGGCTGCCTTGGCCTCCGGAGTGATCGAGCACGCCGCAATCTTCGCCGGATCCTGCCCCGCTTTGGTCTCCGCATCCTTAAGCGTCTCATCCGCGGTGGCTGGCGTGAGCCCTGACTGGGCTTCAAAAACCGCATCGGAAAACTTGAAGAAGGCCTCGTTGCCGCCGGCTTTCGACACACAGTAGCCGTGCAATGCCGCCTTCAGAGCTTCGGGGTGGATTTGCACCAAAGGAAAATCCTGGTGGACAAAGTGAGCGCTTGGATAATCCGCGAGCAGCTTCTGAATGACTGGCTGGGCGTCTTTGCAGTGCGGGCACTCGAAATCGGAAAACTCCACAATTTCCATATCTTTCGAGGCGCCGCCCTTGGAGGGCCCGGAAGCGTTGGCTTTCAGAATTTCGCGAAAGTTCTCGAACGGCTTGGATCCAAAAGGAAGCAGTTGATCCGCGACCAGCCATTTGCCGTCAGGGAGGGTATAGAAAGAGAGCTGAGCGATCTGATCTTTCTCCTTGGGTTGAGGATTGGCCGCCTTCACCAGGACCAGCACCCGGCTAACACCAGAAGCTTGCGTAGGAAGAATTGCCTGGACTTGCCAAAGCCGGCTGGAATCGTATCCCCAAAATGCATTGAGAAAATCCTCGACGGTTTGCTTGGTGGGCGTCGTCGCGGTAAAGTTCGCCGGATCGACTGGAGGAAAAGGATTCGCGGGCGCGGCCGGCTGGGCAGCCGCCGGACTGTTGGGAGCCTGCGGAGTGGCTGCCTGCGGCGCGGGTGCCTGCGGTACGGGGGACTGCGGAGCGTTCTGAGCGGATGCGGCAAAGCCTGCCGAAGCCAGAACAAAAAAACATAGAGTTGTACGAAGCTGCATTCATTTCCTCTCTAAATTTTGCTTATACCTGTACCTTAACGGCGATGGGAAAACGCCGGCCCATGCCGAAAGACTTGCTGGTGACCTTGAGCACAGGAGCCGCTTGCTGTCGTTTGTACTCGCTGCGCTCGACCAGCTTCACCACATGACGGACGGTCGCCAGATCAAAATGGTAGTTGGATGCAATCTGCTCCGGAGTCTCGTATCTCTCGACGTACGCTTGCAGAATGGGATCGAGCACTTCGTATGGCGGAAGTGAATCGGTATCCTTTTGCCCAGGCCGAAGCTCTGCCGAGGGCGCCTTTTCCAGGATCGCTGACGGGATCACCGGCCGCTCGCGGTTGAGGTAACGGCAAAGCTGATAGACCTCGGTTTTGACGACGTCGCCGATGACTGCCAGCGCTCCCACCATGTCGCCATACAGAGTGCAATACCCAACCGCCATCTCGGACTTATTGCCTGTGGTGAGGACGAGGGCGTTGAACTTGTTAGAGAGCGCCATCAACAAATTTCCCCGGATCCGGGACTGAATGTTTTCCTCGGTGATGTCCGGCTGGCGCCCAATAAAGAGCGGATCCAGCGACTTGCTGTACTGGGCAAACAGATCGTGGATCGGGATCGTCTTGTAGCAGATACCCAGGTTTTGCGCCAGCTCGCGGGCATCGTCGACCGAGCCGGATGAAGAATACTGGCTGGGCATACCTATGGTGGTCACATTTTCCTTGCCCAAAGCGTCCACCGCGATAGCTGCGACCAGGGCGGAGTCGATGCCGCCGCTCAGGGCTACCAACACCTTGGAAAAGCCGCATTTGCGGACATAATCGCGGGTTCCCATCACCAGCGCCTGATATACGCCCGCATCTTCATCCGGATCGATCGGGCGGCAATCGCCGGAGAGGGCCTCACTGTCGAAATAAACGAGGTCTTCGGCAAAGGAACGCGCCTGGGCGATCACCGACCCATCGGGGCCCAACGCAAGACTCGTCCCGTCGAACACCAGGCTGTCGTTCCCTCCTACTTCGTTGACCATTACCACCGGAGCACGATGCCGTGTGGCAAGGGCAGCCAGCATGCGATGCCGCAATTCCCTCTTGCCGCGCCAGTAAGGAGAAGCCGAAATGTTCAGGATGAGGGAGCCGCCCGCGCGCATAAGATCCTCGACCGGGTCCTCCGCGTACAGGCGATTGGGCCAGAAACCCTTATCGTTCCAGGCGTCCTCGCAGATGGTGAGCGCCAGGCTCCTATCCCTGAATTTGTGGAGTTTTTGCAGGTCGGCGGGCGCGAAATAGCGTTGCTCATCAAAGACGTCATAGAACGGCAGAAGGCGCTTGGATTGGACGAACTCAACCGCGCCGTTGCGCAGCAGAGCCGCTGAGTTGGCCACCCGCTTGCCCGAACCGGCGGGAGCCGGTGTGACATAGCCGCAAATGATTGCCAGTTGGTTGCCACTTGTGACGGTCGCGGCAATCTCCGCGACTGCCTCTCCGGCGCGACTCACGAAAGATGGTTTATCCAGGAAATCGGCAGGAGGGTAGCCGCAAACCGCCAGCTCAGAAAACATGACAAGGTCGGCATGGGCGGCCGCCGCCTCCCGTGCGAACTCGATGATTTTCCGGGTGTTCCCCTCAAAATCGCCGACCGTCGGATTGATCTGGGCAAGACCGATTTTCACTTCTACAGTCTACCAACCCGCTGTTGAAAGACTGGACCTGCCTGGTATCAGGCACGACTTTAGGCGAGCCCTTGAGGCGCGAAACAGGTTCGGACTTTGTAGCAGTCCGGGTGAGAAATGCGGATAGCGGATCAGGTCCCGTGGGGACGCGGAATGCAATCCTGTCTCTACATCCGATTCTCACGCGGGTTCCTTAGCCCTAATCCCGCGAGCCTGTGACTTTTTGGCGTGAAGGGGCGGGGCTTCAGTGTCTGCGTGCGAACCGATGGTTCCATAAAGATCTATCGCCGGTTGAGTAAACCGCAGCTCCACTACGCTACGCTCCGGTCGGGACGACAATTTTGTGGGGCAGGCGAAAGCTGTTTTTCCATGAAAGAGACGGATCGAGGTGAAGTTGAAGGGGCTGGGCTTTCAGAGTGTGCGTGCGAACTAACCCTAGCGAGATTTGGTTACGTGATGGGGGGTCAGCAGGGCTATTTTCAGCCGTCCCTTCGGGACTTAGTGCGCGGTTGAGGAGCTGAAAAAGCCCGCCCCTTCAAAACCACAGGGAGGACAATTCTAGAGCTCAGGCGAGGGAGTGGGACAGGGCAAGAAACTGCAGATTCCTCGGCTGCGCTCGGAATGACAAAGGGTAGGCCTGCGTTTCCATTGAGAGCTGCGGCTGTATAAGCAAACTGCAGATCCCTCGCCTTCGCTCGGGATGACAGTTCAATCCAGAGTGGAAGACCGGCTTCAAAAGCCGCTGAGGGTACAATTTCCGCCCCTCGACAGAATTGCCATCCCGAGCGCACCCGGATTTTCCCGTTACTCCACCAGTGGGACGGGAGACTAGGAACCGGTGCCCGCGGCCACCACGGAAAGCGTCCTGACCAGGATTTTTAAATCGAGCCAGATGCTCCAGTTTTGAATGTAGGCCGTATCCAGGGAAATGTAGCTATCGAAGGAAGGATCCTGGCGTGCCTGAACCTGCCATAAGCCAGTCATCCCCGGGAGCACGTCCAGACGCCGCAGATGGCTCAGGTCGTAGCGCTTGACTTCGCTCGCGATCGGCGGCCGCGGGCCAACCATGCTCATATCTCCGCGCAGCACATTCAGAAACTGAGGTAGCTCATCGAGAGAATACTTGCGCAGGATCCGGCCGACGCGGGTGACACGGGGGTCGTCGTGGACCTTGAAAAGCACTCCGTCGCGCTCGTTCATGTGCAGAATTTCGGCCCGGCGCCGCTCCGCGTCCGCGACCATGGTGCGAAACTTCATACAGCGGAACACGCGGCCCTTTTTGCCAATCCGGTCTGAGCAGTAGAACATCGGTCCGGAGGAGTCGAACCTGACGGCAAGCGCGATGGCCGTAACCAACGGCGACAACACCAACAGCGCCATCGAAGACAGTGCGACGTCGAGGATCCGCTTTAAAAACATCCCAACGACCGGCGCTTCCCCGCGATGCAAGGGGATGGTGGGAAACTGGCCGATGTACTCTATCGGACTGTTCCAAGCCAAGCCGTCGTACAGCTCCGGGACGACACGGATGTCGACACCCGCCTCCCTGGCTTGTTCCACAATTTGCGTGACCACGCGAGCATCGCAAGGAGCGGAAAGGAAGATCTCATCGGCGAAAGATTGCCGCGCCAGCGGCAGTAACTGATCCAGCGGTCCGAGGATGTCGCCAGAGAACGCCGGATTCTCCGCGTCCACGCCGGGAATCTTTACATAACCTTTGAAGCTGTATCCCAGATGACGAATGCTCTCGATGTGCTGGCGCATGGCCTGGCCTACCCGGCCCGTACCGACAATGATGATGTTGCGTACTTCGAGACCATTCTCAAAACGCCGATACATCATCATTCGCCATAGCAGGCGACGCGCACAAAGCAGAACCGTCGTAGCCACCACGGTGATGATGACTACACCGCGGGAGATCACCTCCCCGCGCACAAGGTAGAGCGCGCCGGCAAGCAACAGCCCGGCCGTCAGACAAGCCTGGATGGTCAGACGCTGCTCGTGCAGGGTGTTGCGCAATTGCATCGGACCGTACAGGTGATACCGCTTGCTGACCAGGACTAAGGAGAGAATGAACCATCCCAGGCAGCCAAGCAGGATCGTGGGATGGGCCTGGAACATAATATTGGTGCGATAAGGAGAATCCGCGCCAAACAGACCTTCGCCTAGCCAGCCGCGAACGGCGATCATCAAAGCGGCGAGGACGATGAACACATCGCCGAGTACCCATAGCATGCCGATACGGGTGCTCTTGCCATGAGCATGTGACCGATGTGGAACAGCCACTTCCCCAAGCCGCAGATCCTCGCGGCTGTTAGTGGCTAAACGCTTCAGAAGTCCGGAGGTTGCCATCGCTGTCCCCGCCAGAAGCCCGGGAAGGTGCAGAGATGACCATCCCTGCCTCTACTGGAGCCCAAGTTACAGAAATCGTTGTCGCTACTTTGTTACTAGTCAGGTACTCGGTTGTTACCACGTCTGCGTTCGAGTGGTTGGATTGGAAAAGGCGGAATGCCCGGAAAGTCGTGTCCCAAGCGCGGCCATCGAAGCAGTATCTCTGATGCAAAATTCACCCTGCAGGATTTCGCTACAAAGGTTCAATGTCCGGTGCCGCATTTACTTAACCC
>JBARKD010000327.1:0-21458 GCA_049800615.1 Acidobacteriaceae bacterium
GTCAGCAAGCATCGCCGAGGTCCTTCGACTCCGCGCCATAAAGCGCCCTGTCAGTGGACAGATATGTGAGGCGCTGCGCTCAGCGATGACGCTTTGTCTAGGGGTGGAGAAAAACCCCCTCAGTGGCTGAAGCCGGTCTTCTTGTTCGATTTGACGGCGGGGCTGAAGCCCCGCCCCTTCAAAACAAGAGAGTCACAGGTTCTCCGGATGACGACTCTGTGGAGATGCGACTAAAAGCATCTGGAGCCGGGAAATGCTCTAAAGTGGAATCGAGCTTCTATGAGTGCCGGCCTCGCGCACGCGATTCGTTTCGATCCCGCCAACCCCACGACCAGCCTCGCCGGGCTTCCGGAATTACCGGCTGTCTTTGCTCTGTGTGCCGCCGATCCCGCGGCTGAGCCGTACCTCAGCAAAACACCCAACCTTCGGCGACGCCTCGTGCGGTTTCTGCGCCCGCCGCAATCCGGTATTACGTCACGCAGGCTGCAACTGGCGCACATGGTGGACCGGATCGAGTACACGGTCACAGGCTCGGACTTCGCATCCTCTTTGTGCCTCTACCAGGCTTCCCGGCAAGTGTTCGGCGAGCGGGCGCAGAAACGGCTGCGCCTTCGGCCGCCGGTGTTTCTGCGTATGTCGACGGAAAACCCGTATCCGCGGGTTTATGTAACAACCAGGATTACAAAGACCGCGGCCGATGCTTTGTTCGGCCCCTTTCCCTCGCGCACCGCGGCCGAACGTTACGCCGATGAGATGCTGAATCTTTTCCTGCTTCGCCGCTGCACAGATGACCTTCATCCCGATCCCACCTTCCCGGGGTGCGTCTATTCGGAGATGAAGATGTGCCTGGCGCCCTGCTTCCAGGGCTGCTCGGACGAGCGCTATCGACAGGAGTCAGGCGATGTGCTGGGGTTTCTTGTCACCAATGGCGCGTCCCTGATGGAAAAGCTGGAGACGGAACGCGACGCCGCATCCGAAGCGATGGAGTTTGAGCGCGCCGCGGCCATCCATCAGAAAATGCAGAAAGTTCAGGCGGCCGCGCAATTGGCCGGCGAAGCGGTGCACCCCCTGTCCCGGCTGAGCGGCATCCTGGTACAGCCCTCGGCCGAGCCGGGCAGCGTGGCGCTTTTCGCCCTGCGCCGCGGGGTTTGGGCGGGACCCGCGCTCTACTCTACCCTCGGTATGCGGCTGGCCAACGAGCGATCCGGGTCCAGTTCCCTGTTTGCTCATCCCGTCGCCCTGGAGCCGGTGCCCCTGGAGACCGCGGAAGCCACCAAGCCGGCAAAAGACGTGCTCGAGTCACGGCTGGAAGAGGCACTGTGGGTGATGGCGCAGTCCGCAGCAAAATCAGTCACTTCCCAGACTTTGTCTGACCACTTGTCGCTGTTCACACAATGGGTTTATCGGCCTGCCGCCCGGTCCACCGGCGAAATGATCTATGCCGGACCCGACGGAAACACGGCGCGAAAACCTCTGCTGCGGGCTATTTCCCGTGTTGCCGCGCGCGCCACCAGCGCTAACCCCGAAGCCCTGGAAAAACCTCCGATTCAATGGCATGCCTGACTTCCGTCGATCCCACCCTACGCAAAGGGCGCGTAGGATGGGCCACCCACGCTCATTTTGACGGAATACTTTCGCCCCGGCCGAGCGTCAAATGGCTGAAAGATCGTGCTGCTACACTGAGCACTGTGAGGGGCAAATCATGGTTGAACTGGTGCCATCCATCCTCTCTGCCGACTTCACCAAGCTAGCCTCGGAAGTCGAGGCTGCCGAGCGCGGGGGCGGCACTGTCATCCACATCGACATCATGGATGGGCATTTTGTTCCGAACCTGACGATGGGCCCTCCCTTGGTAAAGTCTCTGCGCAAGGTCACCAACCTGCCCTTTGACTGCCACATGATGATCGAAAATCCAGACGATTTTGTGGAGGAGTTTGCCGCGGCGGGAGCCAACTGGATGAGCGTGCACTACGAGGCCTGCCGTCATTTGCACCGCACGCTCCAGCTGATCGCAGACCATGATATGAAGCCCGCGGTGGTCATTAATCCGGCCACCAGGGCCGATCTTCTGGTGGAAATCCTGCCCATGGTGCATCACGTGTTGGTGATGAGCGTGAATCCCGGCTTTGGCGGGCAGAAGTTTATTCCTTTTTCGCTGGACAAGATTCGGCAAGTGGCCGAACTTCGGGCCGATCTGGGCCTCGATTTCAGGATCGAAGTGGACGGCGGAGTAGCCGATGACACCATTGTTCAGGTAGTCGAGGCGGGGGCGGACTTGCTGGTGGCCGGGAGTGCCGTCTACGATTCCGGGGATCCCGAGAGGGATGCGCGCAATCTGCTCAAGATGGCCAGGGATGCGGAACAGCGAAGCGAGGACCAAAATTTCCGCTCCAGGCGGGCCGCCGCCATTTAACATTCAGGTAAGCAGGTAATATGGACTGTAGGTTGTCCCAACCGGGGCCCCTCCGCCCATGAGGTGCTAATGCAGCGTTTCCTATTCCGGTTTTCCACACTGATTCTTCTCTGCGCTCTGCCCGCGGGCGCTCAGCTCGGCATTTTCAAGCCTTCGAAACCACAGACCAAGCCTACGCCGGACAATCCGCTTGCCGGCAACGCGTCGAAACAGCCCGATAAGGAGCTTTTTGACAAGGCAATGACGGCAATGAAGAAGGGCAAGTACGACGTCGCCCGGCTGGACCTGCAAACACTGCTAAACACCTATCCCGAATCGGAATACCAGATGCGGGCCAAGCTCGCGGTAGGGGACAGCTGGTTCAAAGAAGGCGGCACAGCGGCACTGACCCAGGCGGAGGCGGAATACAAGGACTTCATCACCTTCTTCCCGAACCAGCCGGAAGCCGCCGAAGCGCAAATGAAGGTAGCCGACATCTACTACATGCAGATGGAGAAGCCTGACCGCGACCCGAAGAATGCGGACCAGGCGGAAGTCGAATACCGGACCATGATCCAGCAGTTTCCGGATTCCCCATTCGTTCCCCGGGCCAAGCAGCGTTTGCGGGAAGTCCAGGAAGTGCTGGCTGAGCGCCAGTACCAGGTGGGGAGCTTTTACGCCTCGCACGAGAACTGGGCCGCAACCATCGCCCGGCTGCAGACCGTTACGGATACGTATCCCCTTTACAGCCATAGCGATCTCGCGCTGATCGGGCTGGGAGACGCATATTCGGCAGAGGCGCGGTATGTTCAGGGCCTCAAGCAGATCAATGACAAGGCCCGGCAGGAATTGATGAAGGCCTATGATGACCAGGCCGCGGATGCGTACGCTCGTGTGGTCACCCATTACTCTATGGCGGCGCACGTGGAAGACGCTCGGGAGCGTCTGATCGCGCTGAATCGACCCGTGCCGGAACCTTCCAAGCAGGAATTGGCCGACAGCGAAGCGGAAGAGCAGAGCCGCACTGGAATCGCTTTCAAGGATCGCGTCCTATTGCTGGTGAAGCGCGGTCCTACGACGGTGAACGCCGCCCGCGTTGGCGACCCATCACTGACCGACCCTCCGCCGGTCACCGCGCCCGCCGTTCATAAGAGAGACACCGAGCTCTTCAAGGCAGCCCTGGACAATAAGCCCTTGCCGACAGCCGGTGGCGCCGGCGCAGCGTCCACCGCAGTGGCCAGTGGCGCGGGTCAGGCACCAGCATCTGAACCCGCAGCCGGGGGATCCCTGCAATTGGAGAATGTACCTTCCGCGGATGGCAATGCTCCGGCGGGGGGAGGCCCAGCAATTGGCGCCCAGATTGTGGGCACAGGGCAGGATAACGGTGGCCAGACCGCACCAGCCGAATCCCGGCCTCCCACATCCTCCGATCAGGCTCCAGCGTCTACGAGTCCGGCATCCGGCGGTCAGGCTCCCGCGGCTGGGGATCAGCCTTCCGGGGTGCCCGTAGGACCCCAGGTAACGCCGGAAGGAGCAGCAGCGGCTGCGGCGGCGGCAGGGGTTTCGGGGGCGCAGAACCTCGGCGGAGTGGGCACGGTTGGACCAACTAACAACCAGCCTTTGCCTCCGATCGAAAGACCCGCGGACGCTCCGGCACAGACCAACGATGTGCCCCATGCTGCCCAGGTACAGACGGGCACGGACGCGGGCGCAACCGATAACACCGGGAAAAAGAAGAAGACCCCGGCACCGAAATTCGATCAAAGCACAGAGTCTTCGAGCAAGCACAAGAAGAAGAAGGGCCTCGACAAGCTCAATCCCTTCTAAGGGGCCACACCTGAGAGTGCAGCGCTGTGCATCCGTCCCTACGCGAAGAACGCGCGGGGATGGATGCACAAATCCATGTTGCTGTCTGCGCTGCACCCAGGCCCTGAAGCAGCCCGGATACGCAAGACATCCCCATGCCCCGTGACCTTCCCAAAGCCTACGACCCTGCCGCGATCGAAGATCGCTGGGCAGCCTACTGGGTCGAAGAAAAACTCTTTGACCAGCCGCGCACGGATGATCCCACCAGCGCGCCGATTTTCACCGTGTTGCTGCCTCCGCCCAACGTCACCGGGCGCCTCCACATGGGGCACATGCTGCAACACACCGAGATTGACATCCTCACCCGATGGCGCCGGATGTCCGGAGACTTCGCCTTGTGGATTCCCGGCACCGACCATGCGGGGATCGCCACGCAGTTGATGGTGGAGCGTCAACTGGCGGAAGAACACAAAACACGGCAGGAGATCGGACGCGAAGCCTTCGTGGAGCGGGTGTGGCAGTGGAAGCAGCATTACGGCGCCGCCATCCTCGACCAGATGCGACGTCTGGGGACGAGCGTCGATTGGTCGCGCGAATACTTCACTATGGACGGTCCGCGCTCAACCGCGGTGCGGGAGGCATTTGTCCGGCTCTACGAACAGGGGCTGATCTATCGCGGGGCCTACATCGTGAACTGGTGCCCGCGGTGCCAGACCGCTATTTCCGACCTGGAAGTGGTCCATGAGGAGCAGCAAGGGAAGCTGTGGGAGATTCGCTATCCCATCGTGGGGGAATCAGGCTTCATCACGGTGGCGACGACTCGGCCGGAGACCATGCTGGGTGACGTGGCGGTCGCGGTTCACCCCGACGACCCACGCTACAAATCCCTGCACGGAAAAACGCTGCGGCTGCCGCTCATCGGTCGCGAGATCCCGGTGGTTACCGATCCCTGGGTGAGCGCGGATTTTGGCACGGGCGCCGTGAAAGTAACGCCGGCTCATGATCCCAACGACTTCGTGTTAGGCCAGCGGCACGCTTTGCCATCGATCAGCGTGATGGATGAAACGGCTCATATGAACGCCGCCGCGGGTGCGTACGCCGGCCTGGAGCGTCACCAGGCAAGGCAGCGGGTGCTGGCTGATCTAGAAGCGCAAAACCTGCTCGCGGGCGTGCGCGAGCACACCCATGCGATCGGCAAATGTGACCGCTGTAAGACGATCGTGGAGCCGCTGCTTTCGACCCAGTGGTTCGTCAGGATTCAACCCTTGGCCGACAAGGCGATCGCCGCCGTCGAAGAGGGCCACATTCGCTTTACGCCCGAGCAATACAAAAAAACCTATTTCGAGTGGATGCGCAATATTCACGACTGGTGCATCTCGCGCCAGCTTTGGTGGGGCCATCGCATTCCCGCGTGGCATTGCAAAGCGTGCGGGCAAATCACGGTGGCGCGCACCACGCCTGAGGTTTGCGTTCACTGCAAGAGCAGTCACCTGGAACAGGAAAAGGATGTCCTGGATACCTGGTTTTCCTCCGGCCTGCTGCCTTGCTCAACGCTTGGGTGGCCAGAGCACACGCTCGATCTGGACGCCTATTATCCCACGCGGCTGTTAGTCACCGGCTTCGACATTCTGTTCTTCTGGGTGGCACGCATGATCATGCTGGGATGTCATTTCATGCTGGAAGAGCCGATGGCGGATGGAAGCCGGCGAACGCTGAAGGATGCTGTGCCTTTCCAGGAGGTGTACATCCATGCCCTGGTGCGCGACGCGGACCGGCAAAAGATGTCCAAGACCAAAGGCAATGTGATCGATCCCATCCAGATTGTGGAGCGGTTTGGCACGGACGCGGTACGTTTTACGCTGGCGGCCATGGCTGCGCCGGGCACAGATATTGCCTTCAACGAAGACCGTACAGACGGCTACCGGGCCTTTGCCAACAAGATCTGGAACGCCGCGCGGTTCATCTTTATGCAGATGGAGCGAGCGGCGGGCGAAGGGATTCTCTGCAACTTATTTAACCTCGAAGCGACGGGCGACACACTAGAGGCGCGCTGGATTGTGTCTCGCCTGAACCAGACGACCGTTGAGGTCAATCAGGCACTGGGCGAGTATCGCTTCCACGAGGCAGCCAATACGCTGTATCGCTTCTTCTGGGGCGATTTCTGCGATTGGTATCTGGAAGCCGTGAAGCTGCGCCTGCCGGAGCGCTCCGCGCTGGCCACCCTGTTGACGGTGTTCGAATCGGCGCTGCGGCTGCTGTCTCCCTTCATGCCGTTCCTCAGCGAAGAGATCTGGCACGCGCTCTACGAAAATCACGTACCCGCCAAGTCGATTGCCCTCACCCATTATCCCCAGGGCCGCGAGGAACTGCTTGATCCCACCGCCGAGGCGCAAATGGCGCGCATGCAGGAGCTGATTGTCGCCGTTCGCGATATGCGGCGGCAGCTCGGCGTGGAGGAGAAAATTCCGGTGCCGATTCTGCTTCGGGTTGAGGATAAGGAGCGGGCATCGATCAGCCAGAACCAGGACATCATCGCACGCATGGGCAAGGTGTCAGAGATTCAGTTTGTGGATGCCATGCCCGAGGGCTCGGCCGTCCGCTCCGCGGCGGGATTCGATGTGGCAGTCGTCTATGAGCGTACGATCGATGTGGCCGCGGAGTGCGAGCGCCTTAATAAGGAACTGGCTCGCCTGGAGAAGGAAGGGTCGAACGCAGATCGTCAGTTGTCAAATGAGGGTTTTCTGGCCAAGGCTCCGGCCACGGTGGTAGAAGGACTACGCCGCCGGGCAGCGGAGCTAAGCGTATTGATCCCCAAAACCCGGGTTGCGCTCGAGAGCTTAAACTGCGGCAATACATAATGGATCGCAACGGATCCCGGTAGCAGCAAAACATGCGTAAGAGGGCTAGCCATGGATTGGAAGAGCAGACGCGTTGAAGCTACCCTTGAGCAGGCTCTGACGGAAGACCGAACGACCAGCGATGTCACCACTGCGATCACCATCGAACCCGGGCTGCGCGCTTCCGGGACCGTGCTGGCCCGACAGGATTGTGTGATCTCCGGGCTGGGATGCATTCCACGCTTTCTGGAGATTTTTCTCCGCCTGGATAAGAAAAGCACGGGCAGATTCGAGGTGATTAATCATCCCGAGATGTTCGATGGCGTGCGGGTGAAGAAAGGCCAGGCGGTGGCGGTGATCCGGAGCAATGCGCGCACGATTTTGGCCTGCGAACGGGTCATCCTGAACTTAATGCAGCGGATGAGCGGAATCGCCACCATGACCCGGGAATACGTGGATGCGGTTGCGGGCACCAAGGCCAAGGTGCTGGATACGCGAAAGACGGTTCCGGGGCTGCGTGTGCTGGACAAGTATGCCGTGCGTTGCGGCGGCGGGGAAAGCCATCGGCTAGACCTTTCGGATGGAATCCTGATCAAGAGCAACCACATTGCGCTGGGTGGCGGGATTGCCAACGTCATCGCCCGCGCCCTTGCCGGACGAAAGCCGGGCCAGACGGTTACCTGCGAGGTGCACAACCTTACTGAGCTGGAGGAAGCGTTAGCTGCCGGCGCGGAGTCGCTGCTGCTCGACACCATGAGTCCGGCGGAAACAAAAAAGGCGGTCAGCCGGATGAGGGAGCTTGGTCTGTCTATTCCCCTTGAAGCCTCGGGGGCAATCACACTCGAGAATATTCGCAAGTATGCGCTTGCCGGGGTGGACTATATTTCGGTCGGGGCTTTGACGCAGTCTACGGTTTCGGTCGAGTTGAGCATGCGGATGACCACGGACATCTTTTAGGGGGATCGTTTTATTTCGATTCGGTTAAGGGGATGATTAACAGCAGGTCCCTCCACTGCGGTCGGGATGACAATTCATTGGGAGCGCGTGAATTTTCTTCCGGGTCAGATGTGGAACGGAATCGAATTAAATCGGCCACTCTTAACCTTGTCATCCTGACCGGAGCATTGACCATCTCAGAAGATACTTACGATCTGACGGCACTCGACACAGCGCTTGCCGGGACGCCATTTTCCGGGAACATCCGCTACTTCCCTACCATCCACTCCACGAACGTGCTGGCGATGCGGGAGGCAGACGAAGGCGCTCCGGAGGGAATGGTCTACCTGGCGGATGAACAAACCGCGGGACGTGGCCGCGGGGCTCATGGGTGGCAATCGACGCGCGGCGACGGCCTCTACGTCAGCGTTCTTCTGCGTCCGCGAGTCGCGCCCGCCGATGTACTCTGGCTTTCGTTGGCTGCCGGGCTAGCGGTGCGCGAGGCGGTGCGGCAGATTACCTTCCTAGAAGCGGATATCCGCTGGCCCAATGACCTGCTGCTGGGCAAGAAGAAATTCTGCGGCATTCTGACTGAGCTGAACGCCGAGGTCACGCGGGTACGGCACGCTGTGGTCGGCATCGGCATCAATGTGCACCAGGAAACTTTTGCGGGTGAGCTGGGGCGCATCGCATGCTCCCTGCGCAGCGAAACCGGCCGATCATGGCCGCGGCAGGACCTGCTAATTGCTTTGTTACAATCGCTGTACGGCAAAGCGCAAACGCTGAGTGCGGAAACCGACAGTGCGGCCTCGAACATCCTTAGCCGCATGGAAAGCGCTTCTACCTGGATTCGCGGCAGGCACGTTTACGTGGACGAAGAGGGAGGATACTCCGGCGTCACCGCAGGTCTCGATCCGCGCGGCTTCCTTCGTGTGCGCACCGAGCACGGCCTCAAGACCGTGCACTCCGGGGGTGTCCGCGATCAATGACGGAAAACTCTATGCTGCTCACCCTCGACGTTGGTAATACGAATACGGTCCTCGGTCTCTACCAGCTGAGCTCCAACGAGTTGATCACTCACTGGCGCATCAGCACTCTGCGCGCACAAACCGCGGACGAATACGGCGTCCTGTTTCTGAATCTCTTCTCCATGCGCAAAGTAGACGCGACCGAGGTCTCGGCCATCATTATTTCTTCCGTGGTGCCGCCCCTCGAATCCACTCTGCGCCAGGTGTGTGAACGTTATTTCAATCTCAAGCCGATGTTTGTCGAGCCGGGCATCAAGACCGGGATGCCGATCCTGGTGGATAATCCGGCCGAGTTAGGCGCAGACCGGCTGGTGAACGGAGTTGCCGCTTTCGCGCGTTACGGCGGCCCATGTATCGTGGTTGACTTCGGCACCGCGACTACCTTCGACGTAATATCGCCCAAGGGCGAATACCTTGGCGGGGTGATCGCCCCGGGGCTGGCCATCTCAGCGGAAGCATTGTTCTCTCGCGCCGCGAGGCTATCGCGCGTGGACGTTAAAAAACCGGCCAAAGTGGTGGGGACCAATACCGTTGCCCACGTACAGAGCGGGCTGTACTACGGCTATATCGGCTTGGTGGATGGCATTTTGGAACGCATGTTGAACGAGACCCGGGGCCACGATTCCCCAACGCCGAAGATCGTTGCCACCGGTGGACTGGCGCGGCTCATCGTCAGCGACTCGCGCTTTATCGAAATCATCGACGACATGCTCACGCTCGATGGGCTGCGCTTGATCTATGAACGCAACCGCACCATCAAGGCGCGGCACGGCCATAGCGAAGCGCCGCAAAAGCACGCTTGATCCTCTCGTGCAGAATTACTTCAATTACTTCACGGAAATCGAGGAGCATTTTCAGCGGCGCCGGGGCACGCTGCTGCTGCTTTCCACGCTTGACTGGGCGCTGATCGAAACCTGGCGCGTGGCGGGCATTCCGCTGGCAGCCGTTCTGCAGGGCATCGACGCTGCGTTTGACAAGTTTGAAGCCAGACAAAAGAAAACGCGCGTTCGCCGGGTGAACGGCCTGGGTTATTGCGCCCAGGAGGTTCTCTCCGCGATGGAGGCGATGCAGGAGGCGGCCGTAGGCGCTGCCCCTGCAAGCGCTCGTAGCGCGGATCTAGGCTTCGAGCAGGAACGCATAGCCACTCACCTGGAAGATGCAGCGCAGCAAATTCGCGCAACGGCTTCGTTTGCCGGAATTGCCGACCGGCTGGAAGAGATGGCGAGGGATGTCAGGGGTAACCGGCCCCATCTCGAGCAGCTGGAGCAATCTCTCACCGTTTTGGAAGAAAAGCTCTTCGCAATCATTGTCACCACGACTCCCGAGGCTGATCTGCTCGAACTCCGTCAACAAGCAGCCGCGGAACTCGCTCCCTATCGCAGCCGAATGCCTGCTATGCAGATTCGGCAGGTTGAGCAACAGTTTCTGCACAAGCGGCTGTTGGAGAAGCTCAAACTGCCCCGGCTGAGCCTCTTCTACATGAGCCAGGGATGAAGCTGCGCATCGAGAAAGCAATCTACGGCGGAGATGGCCTGGCGCGGGACTCGGGCAAGGCGGTATTTGTTCCTGGTACCCTGCCGGGCGAGGTGGTGGAGGCAGCGATCGTGGCCGACCGCCGCGGCTTCGCAACGAGCAAACTCCAGGCCATCCTCGAGCCCTCCGCCGAGCGCGTCGCGCCCAGCTGCGAGTACGTTCCCCTCTGCGGTGGTTGCCAGTACCAGCATGCAAACCCGGTATTCCAATTGCAAATGAAACTGGATATTTTGCAGGAAACGCTGGCGCGCGCGCATCTCCCAGCTCCGGGACAGATCGCGACCCTTGCCGGGCCTGCCTGGGCCTACCGTAACCGAATTCGCCTGCATGTGATGGCAGGCGCCCTTGGCTATCGCCAGCGAGGATCGCACCGGCTTTTGCCGATTGGCCATTGTCCAATTGCCGCCCCGCTTCTGGAACAGGCGATTCCTGTCGTAGCGCGCGTCCCACATATTGCGGACCTATGCCAGGAGGTGGAATTTTTTACCAACAGCGAACAGGACCAGATGCTGCTCTCACTATGGCCAGACCCCAAGCAGAGGATGAAGCAAGGCGTGGCCGAACGAGCCCTGGAAGCCTTCGCAGAAACCGTACATTCGGCGCTGCCCGGGCTTAGCGGCGTGGGACTATTCCTGCCGCAAACTGTGCTGCACTGGGGGCAGCCTTCTCTCACCTACACCGTTGCCGGCAGTTCTTATCAGGTGAGCCTGGGCAGCTTCTTTCAAACGAATCGGTTTTTGGCGCCGGACCTGCTCGAGTTGGTCACGAAGGGCCGGAGCGGAAGGTTGGCATGGGATCTTTACTCGGGTGTGGGACTTTTCGCCCGTGCTCTCCAATTCGAGAATGTAACTGCCGTGGAATCCGATGGATTTTCGGCAAGCGATCTAAAGAGAAATTTGGCAACAACACGGCATAGCGTAATTGATTCCGGCACGCTGGATTTTCTGCGCAGCCGCGTGGCGGCTCAGCAGAAGCCCGACTTGATTGTGGTAGACCCACCTCGAGCCGGGCTGGGAAAAGAAGTTTGCGGCCATCTCGCGCAGGTTGCCGCAGCGAACATGATTTATATTTCATGTGACCCGGCCACGCTCTCGCGTGATTTGCAGTCGCTGTTGCTTTCTGGCTACTCGATCGAAACCATCTACCTGGTCGACCTTTTCCCGCAGACCTTCCACATGGAGACGGTGACTTTCCTCAAGCGCAATTAATGTGCGGTGGCGCTAGAGCCGTGGCAGGGTTGAAGGGGCGGAGCTTCAGCCCCGCCCCTTCAGGAAAGCCGAGCATGACCGACCGCCTCTCATTTGCAACCGCTCCTGCGCTGTTTGCCGCGATCTGGCTTTGTGCCGGGATAGTCCTCGGCTCCTACTGCTGGGTTACCCCCGGCCTGCTCATCGTGGGCACGTCGCTGCTCGCTTCGCTCTCCCTCATCGCCGCCTCCAAGGCGCCGCGGGTCGCCCTGCTGCCCCTGGCGTGCACCTGGATTTTGCTGGCCATGCTGCTCATCGAAAGCCAACCCGCGCCCAGCCTGCACACGCCGCTCAACATCATCGCCGATACAGGCGGTCAGAACAGCGTCGAGGGCGTAATCACGCGCACGACAGGGGTTCGTCTTACACAGTCCGCAGCGCCCTTCGGAAACACCATGCGCGAAGAACAAACCGAGAGCATTGATATGCGCGTCACCTCGGTAAACTCCCACCCAGTGAGCGGCGGCCTGCGGGCTACGATCTATGGCCCCGAGGACCAGCTCTTTCCCGCCATTCGTTGCGGCGACCGCATGCATGCCCAGATCGAGATGCGCCTGCCTGAGCGCTACCTGGATCCCGGCGTATGGGATGCCAGCGAATGGCTCCGCCTCCAGGGCATCGAGGCCGTGGACTCACTCAAGGCATCCACCATCACGCTGGCGCCGACGCGCGAACGCGGCAGCCTGGCCTGCGGGCTCCACGCTCTGCAGCAGGCGGGCAGCCAGCAGTTAATGAACTTCGCCGCATCCTCCGCAGGCTCCCGCCTGCCGCAATGGCTAAGAATCAGCACCGCGGATGCGGGCATGCTCAGCGCGATGATTCTCGGCGACCGAACCTACCTCAACCGGCAGGAACGCGTGGGCTTCGAACGCACCGGGTCCTTTCACCTTCTCGTGGTCTCGGGCATGCACCTGGCCATCTTCGCCGGCTGCATCCTTTGGCTCGCCCGGCTGATCCGTCTGCCACGCCCATGGTCGACAGCGCTGACCATCGCGTGCGCGTTCGCCTATGCACTGCTGGCCGGCTTTGGAGAACCGGTACAACGCTCCTTCTGGATGGTGACCATCTACCTGCTCGCGCGGCTGCTCTTTCGCCAGCGAAACAGCCTGAACGCAATCGGTTTCGCTGCTCTGTGCCTTCTGGCTCTGGATGCCCACTCGTTGCTTGGGGCTAGTTTCCAGATGACACTGCTCTCGGTGTTGATCGTGGGCGGAGTGGCGGTTCCAGTGGCCGAGCATACGTTTGGCCCTTACCTCGAAGGCGCGCGAAATCTTGGCCTAACGATAATCGACCCCAACATGCCGCCGCGCATCGCCCAGTTTCGCGTGTGCCTGCGCCTGGTCGCCAGCCACCTGCGGCCCTTTCTCGGGCGGCGGCTCGCCTATTTTCTGCCCCCGGCTTCGATCCGCCTGCTGCTGCGCGTGCTCGAGTTGCTGCTTGTCTCAGGCCTCATCGAACTGGCTATGTCGTTGCCGATGGCCATCTATTTTCATCGTGTTACGGCACTTGGCCTGCCCGTGAACCTGCTCGTGGTGCCGCTCATCGGCCTGGTGCTTCCCACTGCCTTCCTGACCTTTGCCAGCTTGCTGCTTTCCCCGTCTCTGGCAATTCTGCCCGCGACTTTGACCGCCGTATTTCTCCACGCCATCAACGGGATCGTGCGCCTTTTCAGCTCCATGAGCGCCGGCGATATCCGGATTTCCAACCCCGGTACCCTGACCGTCGCCGCAGGCATCCTGCTGATCGCAGCGGCGGTTTGGGGGGCGCGAAACAGCCGATATCCGGTGGGGGCGCCGATGCTGGCCCTAGCCTGTTCCGCCGCAATCGTCTTTTACGCCAGGCCACTCGCATATCATCCGGGAGTGCTGGAAGTCACGGCCATCGACGTGGGACAGGGGGATTCGCTGCTGCTGATTTCCCCCCAAGGGAAGACTTTGCTGGTCGACGCCGGAGGCCCTACCGGGGCAGCCGCCCGTGGACCTATCGGCAACTTTGAAATTGGCGAGGATGTGGTCTCGCCGGTCTTGTGGTCGCGCAATATCCGCCGTCTGGATGCGGTCGCGCTTACCCACGCACACAGCGATCACATGGGCGGGATGGCGGCGGTGCTGCGCAATTTTCGTCCCCGGGTGTTGTGGTTGGGCACCAATCCGGAAAGTCCGTCCTACCTGGCCCTGCTGGAGGAGGCCCAGCAGCTTGGTATCCCGGTAGAGGCCATGGCCGCGGGAAGCAGTTTCCCGTTCGGCGGCGCACAGGTCGATGTGCTGGCTCCCGCGGAGGACTACCTGCCGGGGAAAACAGCCAGCAACGATGACTCGCTGGTCCTCCATATCTCCTACGGCCAAACTTCGGTGCTCCTGGAGGGCGACGCCCAAGCGGCAAGCGAGCGGCAAATGCTTACCGAGCAACTTCATTCCGACCTGCTGAAGATTGGGCACCACGGCAGCAGGACTTCGACCAGTCCCGCATTCCTGGCTGCTGTACGGCCCAGCTATGCGGTCATATCGGTGGCCCGTCACAATCCGTACGGCCATCCCAAGTTGGAAATCCTGGAACGTCTCCAGCAGGAGCGCATTCGCACCTTCCGCACCGACGCTTTGGGCGCCATCTCCTTTTACCTGACGGGAAGCGCGGTGACGGCCGAACCTCTGGCTTCGGCGCCGAAGTAAATGAACAGGTTCGAAATGGGGAACCGGTCTTCACAATCTGCTTTATCCTCCGTTTTTGTGTTTCCCGGCAAAGCGGATCCGGTATACATTCGCTAACAAACGCACGGGAGAATAATCACCAGGGAAGGGTCTTGCAAAATGGAGTCAAGCGATTCGGATCGCAATCGTGAATCTTCCAGCCACACGCCCAGTTCGCCACCTACCGGCCAATCCCCCCAGGAAAAAATAGAGGAGCAGCGCAAGATTCGCCGCCTGCAGATGATGATGGACATGATCATGTCCGTGATCAGCCAGGATGACAGCCTGACGGTGGATCAAGCCGCGGAAATGGTTGCCGACAGCAAGAAGGCTGCGCTGGCAATGTTTCCCGACAAAGAACTGGCCTACGACATCATCTACAAGCCGCGGCTGCAACGGCTGATGCGCGAACGCTTCCGCATCCAGTAGCAGCTACTTGGAGGACGTGCTCACCAGGCGCATGGTGATGGTTCCCCAAAAGAGCCGGGCGCGCATTTGCACCGGCATATGACGATCGTCATCGGTGTACCAGATCCAGATGTTCCCGCGGTTCTTGACCACGCCTGCATCCGCGGTCGGCTGCACGCGAATGGTTTGGAAGGTTCCGGCGAGGGTCACGATCTGTTCCCGGGCCTCGGCCTTCATGGTCACGTCCACCACCCGCATGGCGTCGGCCAGCGGCATGCGAAAACTGCCTCCCGGCTGCAGCGCTTGAGAACCGCCGTAGAAGATGGCGGACATCAGGTCGGTCACACAGGGCGGAATCGGCGATTCCTGGTGCTTGCTCGTCCCCGTCACCAGGTTCTTTTCGTCGAGAATCTGCTTGCCATCGGTAAATCGCAAAGTGCTGACAATCTGCCGTTTGCCTTCCTGCAATTGCTTGGCGAAGCTCACCGAGCAACCCGTGTTGCGATTGAGAAAAGTTTCAAAGCGATCGTTGACGCGAAACAGGAGGTTGACCGCACCGATTGACTCTCCCGTAGCCACAATGTGCTGCAAGTTGCCCACTTGCTCGATGTGGAATGTAGCCGTACCCGCAGGGAAGACTCTCCAATCCACGGAGTACGTCAGGGTCTGCTTCACGGGAAAAGCGAAACTTGCAGCGGGGGGAAGGAGAGGGGGAGGCGACTGAGCTGCCGCGATCGCCGCCGCTATGAGTGCCACGAACGCGACAAGTCCGGGGGGGTACCTCTTCACCGTTCACTTTCTCCCATGGGTCAATGGCGCAGCCAAAGAGCGGCAACTAAGACAGCGTAAACGGCACAGGCACCCAAAAGTGCATTGTACTCGCGGTGTCCGCGGTAGAGCGCACCCGAGAAGCTACCGCTGCCCGAGGTTCCTGCCTCTGGGAAACGGGGGAAAAGCCGAGGTACACGCCGGGCATAGTTTGCGAATTCCGGAAAGGCGGTCTTGAGAAAGCGCTCTTCCGCATAGATGGTCGGGCCGTAGATGATGAGGAAAAGCAGCGCCAGCAGCAAGGCGATCCATACGCTGCGCGAAGCAGCCGCAAAACCAAACGCGATCAGGATCGAGCCAAGGTAAAGCGGATTGCGCGTATAGGCGTATGGACCGGTTACCGTCAGCTCTGCATTCTTTTTCACATAGCCGGAAGCGTAGGCGCGCAGAAGAAGCCCGGGAATGACCAGCAAGAGACTCCAGGCCAGCGAGGCTGGATCAGGACGGGCTCTCCACAGGTAAAAGGCAGCAAACAAAAAGCCAGCCGGCACACGAATGCGCCGGGCGACTTTGCTCCAGGCATCGAGAGTCATAGATTTCCAGTCACAGCCTCCCTTGTAAAAGTTCGCCTGCAGCTTCCACAACTTGCCGGGCCGTAATGGTCAAAAGGCCTGCTTCCGGCTGCTCGTGGCGGGTATGATCACGTTTGCTGTCCGGGTGGCGCAACACACGGAAGGGCACGCCAAACGGGCCGTTCCGTGCGGGATCCGTTGGACCAAAGATCCCCACCACCGGTTTGCCTAACGCACAGCCCAAGTGCAGCGGCCCTGTGTCGCCTGCGATCACCAGCGAGACGCGGCGGGTCAGGGCGATCAAGCGCTCCAGACTAAATTCAGGGACGCTCAACTCAGGGGCCTGGGCTACGCCGCCGCTAGCGCGCACCACTTCCGCGGCGATGGACCGCTCTTCCGGTCCGGAATTGACGAGCACCGCGCAGCCTTGCCCATACAAATTCCTGGCCACCTCGCCATAGCGTTCGGCCGGCCAGCGCTTGGCACCCCAACCCGCGCCCGGGTTCAAGAGCACCACCGGCCTGCTCCCCGTCTCGTGTAATACCTCGTCCGTCCACGCTTCCGCCTCCCTGTTGACGGGAAGACAAGGGCTCACCGCGGACAGGGGCTCGCCAATGGCGGCGGCGCAAACTTCCACCGCTTGTTCGATGACATGCGTGCCGTGCGTTCGAACTTTTTCCCCAAACAAATAGCGCGCGGCCCACTCGCGCGGACGGTCTTCGCCAATCATCCGCCGTGCGCCTGCCAGCCGCCCGACGAATGCGGAACGAACCGCTCCCTGCAGATCGATGCAAAGATCGTAGTGCCGGGCACGCAGCTCGCGGCGCAAATCTCGTATGTCACGCAAGGTACTTGGGGATAAAGGAGCGCGCGCCCAAGCCTTCGCGTTTACCAGATGCACGCGGTCGGCACAGATCAGAGCGCGCCATCGCGGTTCGACGGCCCAGCCAATTTGCCATGCCGGGCGCGCCTGGCGCAGCGCTGTAACCCCCGGCAGAGCGTGCAAGATGTCGCCCATCGCGCCCAGACGCACAATCAGGACGCGTATTGGTTCATCATTCCGGGACAATGAGTGATTTTCTCATAAGGTCCAGGGCAGCCGCGGGATCTTCCAGTTCCACCGTGAGCTGCGCGGTCTGCAGCGGAGCCACGGCATTAAGACGCGATCGCATGACAGCGTCCAACTTAACGGCATCCTTGTCCGTGGTGACAAAGCCATCGCAACGCAGGCTCTGTCCGAGTTCCGCCAGATGTTCGATGTCGGCTGCTGTGTAGCGATGATGATCGCGAAAGCGGACCTGCTCCACCATCTCCGCACCCAATGCCCGCAAGTTTTCAAAAAACTCCGCAGGGCGTGCGATACCGCAAAAAGCGATGGATCGACTCACGAGGCCGGGCAACGCCAGGTTGCGCCGAATTCGCCAGTAACGGCATTTGGCCCCGGCATAAACATCCAGCAACGGCTCGAGACCGGCATCTTCCTGGCGAAGTACGATCACGTCCGCACGGCGCAGGGAAGAGAGCGGCTCTCGCAACCTTCCCGCCGGCAGCAGGCGCTGCTCCAGATCGCTGCGGTGGACCACCACGATATCGAGGGCGCGCGCCAATCGGCGATGTTGAAATCCATCGTCCAACAAATGAACGCCCCGGCTTTGGCCCTGGCGTTCGGCTTCCGCCAGCCGGCCCGCGCGGAAGCGACTGGCGCCCACGTAGACCGGCAGTCCCGTGGAGCGAGCGATCAGCAGAGGTTCATCTCCGAATCTCTCTGCCGCGCCGAGGCGGTCGACGCGCTCTACCGTTTGCTCGGAACGGCCGTATCCTCGTGACAGAACATCGGGGTGAAAGCCGCCCGCCTGGAGCAGCGTGGCCAGGCTAATTACCAACGGGGTCTTGCCAGCGCCGCCCAGCGAAAGATTGCCGATACTCACCACCGGCCATAGCAGCCGCTGCTGCGCAGAAGTCCGGTCGAAGTGCGCGTTGCGCGCGCGCACGATCCCGCTGTACAGCATCTCCAGCGGCGCCAGCAGCAGAGGCATCATCAAGCGGGCAACAGGCGCATCAGCGCGGCGATCACTCGGCGGGTCGCACCCGATTGATGATGGAAAACCTCGAGCGCCCGCACACCCAAACTATTGGCCGCATCGGAATCGGTGAGGAGATTTTCCAGCATGGGCACCAGCGTCTCGCGGTTGACCAGCTTCAGTGCTTCCGCCTGCAGAAGCGTGTCGATAATTGCGCGGAAGTTCGCATAGTGATTTCCCATGACGACGGGCACGGCGAATTGCGCCGGCTCCAACGGGTTATGGCCTCCGGCGGGGATCAGGCTTCCGCCGACGAAGGCTACCGAGGCGAGCGCATAGACCGAGGCCAATTCGCCAATCGAATCCAGCAGAATGACGGTGCCGGGCTTGAATTTCGCCGGCTTCTTGATCCAGTTGGAGCGACGCACACTCTGTGGATGGCGATTCTTCATCAACTGCGCCACCCGCCCGAACCGCTCCGGATGGCGCGGGGCCAAAATCATGACGCAATTCGGAACTTTCTTCAACAGCTGCTGAAATGCGTCGAGGAGAATTTCCTCCTCTCCCTCAAGCGTGCTTCCGCACACCAGCACCCTGGTTTCAGGTTCCAACTTCTCGCGCAGAACTGCGGTGATGGCCGCGGGCTCGGCGGTACGAACGTCGAACTTGAGATTGCCGGCGAAGGAAACGCGTCCCGCAGGAGCGCCAATCGCTTTGAACCGCTTTGCATCCTCCTCACTCTGCGTCAGCAGGATCGAGATTCCCGTCAAAATCCGTTTCCAGATCGAGCGCAGCCGCAAATAGCGAGGCAAGGAGCGATCGGAGATTCGTCCGTTGACCACGGCTATGGGAATTTGAGAGCGGCGGCATGCGGTGAGCAGATTCGGCCATAGCTCAGTTTCCACCAGAACCACCAGTACCGGATCCAGGACGCGCAGGTAGCGGCGGACGATCCAGGGAAAATCCAGCGGGAAATAGAACGCGTGGTCAAAACCCGCGCGTTCCCTGGCCAACTTCTGCCCGGTGTTTGTGGTGGTGGAAAGCAGCACGCGATATTGCCCCGCACTGGCGCTCAACTCTTTGACAAGCCGGCTGGCCGCCAGCACTTCGCCTACGGAGACGGCATGCACCCAGATCGTCTTTCTTGAGTCCCCTTCACGCAGGCGCTTAGGGACCCAGCCGAGGCGCTCGCTGAGCCCCTCGCGGTACTTTCCATGCACCACCATGATCAGCAGCCAATATGGCAAACCCAGGGCCAATACCACGAACAACCCGAAGGTGTAGAGGATGAGCGCCATACTAGCCCTCTTTACTCGTGACCGCGCGCAAGCTCATAATCGGAGTCGGGAATGTGTCGCCAATCGGTTTTTGCAGTGTGTGTTATCGCGGTTTTGCTCTTCTGCCCGCTGTTGCTTTTCCCGGCCCTCGGTGCCGAGCATGAAGCGCCTCCCGCAGGCGTCGCGACCGATTATCCAGCCTTTGACCTGCATTCCGTCGATCAGGTCGCGATTGCCGCCGACCCCTACGATACCCAGGAAAAAGCCTCGATCTTTCGCATTAAATATCAGCAATACGGTTTCATGCCTATCCGCATCATTGTTACCAATAACGGAGACAAGCCTATCTCCCTGATCGATGCCCGCATCAACTTCATTACTGCTTTCGGAGACAAAATCCCGGCGGCTGAACCGGAGGATGTGGAACGCCGCCTGGGAGACCTGAAACGACCCGACGGCGGCTATAAATTGCCCGGTCCCCTGCCCCGCATCGGCAATAAGTCCGGGAACAAGAACAAAGACGTGGAGGAGGACTTCAAGAGCC
The DNA here is from genome assembly GCA_049800615.1 of Acidobacteriaceae bacterium. Classification (GTDB taxonomy): domain Bacteria; phylum Acidobacteriota; class Terriglobia; order Terriglobales; family Acidobacteriaceae; genus PALSA-350. The sequence goes on from JBARKD010000327.1 coordinate 20,057, forward strand.
TGGAGTACTCCGCCGTGGCCGTCGAGCCCCACACCACCCGTGCGGGATTTCTCTTTTACGATGTGAAAGGCCTGGACAATCCGCTGGAGGGAGCCAAGCTCAACCTCCGCATGCTGCGTGATTCTCAAGGCAAAGAAATGTTCTACTTCGAAATTCCTTTCGATAAATACCTGCACCGTGCGCCGGCCAGCAAATGAGGCCGCTTATTCGTAGTATGTCGCCGTAGTCGTGTCCGTCTCCCAGATGGTGGAGTCTTTCACCAGCACGCGGCCCCCGGTCATCTCGTGCAGTTGCCGGTTCGTCTCCTGGTAGAAGTACCATGCCAGGTTTTCCGCGGATGGATTGATTTTGTCGAACGGATCAAGGTCGTTGAGCATCTGGTGATCGATGCGATCGATAATCGGACGCATGACTTGCTTCAGCAGCCTGAAATCCAAAAGCAGGCCCGTCGCATCCAGCTCCTTGCCGCGCAAGGTCAGGCGAACTTTGTAATTGTGACCGTGTGGGTTCTCGCACCTGCCGTGGTAGTTGCGGAGATAATGGCCCGAGGAAAATCCCGATTCGACGGTAACTTCGTACATACTTGTTGTGATTGTAACTGGTTCAGCGGCGGCGGTTTTTGCGGCCAAGTTTGGCCAGGCCTTCTTCGAGTTCCCGCCGCATACGCGCCTGGCTTCTGCGTTCGACCTGTTCGAACATCGCAGCAAGAACGCCTGCCAGCGTCGCGAGCAAAGCGGCCAGCATAAGCACGAGTCCGATCGTCTTGCTCAAAGAGCCGTTTACCGGCAAGCCCGGCTGAAGGGAATTGGGCATCAGGCTCAGGCCGCAGGACACCAGGGACAAGAGCAGCAGCGAGGCCGCGACAAAGTACAGCTTCCGTGACATGACGCCTTCTACACAAATTACCACTCTGCCGCCGCTAAGCCGAAAGCTACGGCGGGGCTATTCGTTAAAAAGAGGGGCTCAAGGGGCAAACTGCGGATTCCTCGCTTCGCTCGGAATGACAAAGGGTAGGCTTGCGTTTCCAGTGAGAGGGATGGAAAGGCCTAAATTCTGAAGTGCCGGGATCGATGTCCCGGCCCTCCAGCCCTGCTTTAACGTCCCGGGTCGAAATGACAATCAAAACCTCAGCGGCTATAAAGCCGCAGACGCTGACCTGGCATAATGGCGGGGCTGAAGAGTGTGCGTGAGAACTTGGTCGCTGGGCTAGAAATGCAGTTATCTACAACGCCACCCCGGTCTAAATGACCCGGAGGGCTTAAACAGGCTGCGGAAAAAATCGGGATCGAGCAAGAGAGACGTGAAGCAGGGGCTAAAGCCCAACGTATTCTGAATCATTTACGGCCCGACTGAAGTCGGGCCCTGATACAAAAACCGCGTTTTTTCCGCAGCCTGTAAAGCC
>JBARKD010000328.1:0-3512 GCA_049800615.1 Acidobacteriaceae bacterium
ATAATGCACAAAAGATCGACGGTTCATCGGCATTGGGCTGAGCACCTGTGAGTCTTTCGTTTTGAAGGGGCTGGGCTTTTAAGCCCTCCGGGTCATTTAGACCGGGGTGGCGTCGTAGATAACTGTATTTCTTGCCCAGCAGTCTAAATTGTCCTGGACGATTAAGAACCGGACTCGGTCATTCTTCGTCGTTCTGGCCTGGCTTGCCTAACTCACCGGCACCTTGTTCTCCGCCACCGTGCCCTCCTGTTCCAGCACTATCGTTTCCGGTTGAAATGGAGTATAGGGAAGACGCACTTCAGCTCCGCAGCCTGGGCCATCGGTCCGGTTGGCAACCTGAAGAACGCCGCCGTGTGCTTCACAGATTTGCCGGGCAAGAGCAAGGCCGATGCCGCTTCCCCCCGGTTTCGTGGTGTAGAAGGGCACAAACAGGTTCGATGGGTTGCTCAATCCAATCCCGTTGTCCTCGATCAGAAGAATCACCGAGGATGGGGCCATCCTCCACGTAACAGTCACCTGGCCTTTTGCGGGCGACTCGGGAAATCGCGCCAGGGCTGCCTCGACTGCATTGCGCAACAGGTTGATGATGAGCTGTTCCATCTGGTCGGGATCGATTTCAAGGACAACATCCGGTCCGGGCCTTAGCTGAACCGCGATCCTGGTTTCCAACATGACCGCTCGCTCCACCAGCGGGTGCAGCGCGATGGGCTGCAGCGTCGGCCGCGGCAACTGGGCGAGCTGCCGGTAAGCCTGGATAAAACGATTGAGGGATTCGGCGCGATTCTCGATGATCTTCAGCCCGCGGTCCAGGCTGAAGCCTTCGTCCTCGGCGGCATGCGCGTCGTTGATGTGCGCATTCCTCTGGGTCCAGGAACGAAGACTGCCGGCAATGGATTTAATGGGCGTCAGCGAATTGTTGATTTCGTGGCCAATGACGCGAATCAAGCGCTGCCACGCGTCCCGCTCCTGCTCGCGGAGCGCGATGCTTACGTCGGAGAGGACCAGGAGCGTATGCGGGATGCCACGCTGGCGGAAGCTGGATTTCCGCACCATCCAGTGGACTGGATTGCCTTTCCCGACAAGAACCATGATGCCGCGATCGGGTTGATCCAGCAGCTCGACCAGCTCAAGTTCCTGCACACTGCTTCCCAAATCGCGTTCCTCGACCAGATGGAAAATATGCTCCGCGGCGGGATTGACCAGGCGCAGGCGATGATGCGGATCAAAAGCCAGCACCGGGGCGTCCATCGACGAGATAACGCGGCGCAGCAAAGCGCCGGCGTCGAGCTCACTCAGCCGCCGGCTTTGCATCATGTCGGCTAGTTCGTTGATCTCCAGCGCCAGCTCTCCCAGTGCATCGAGCTGCCGCTCGCCACGCGCACGAAAGGAGTAGTCGGATTCGCGCAGCGCGGAAACCACGTTGGAGAGGGTCTGCAACGGACGGATGATCTCCTCAAGCAGGATGGCGGCCGCGAGCAAGGACAGGAGTGCGATACCGCCCAAAGCGGTAATCACCGTCGAGCCCGTTGTCTTGGCCCGCCAAAGGAGGAATGCCGCGAGCGCGAAGCCAGGAGCGGCAATGCACAGGCAAAGAAGACGAATACGCAGTTCGAAGGAAGTCTTGCGGTCGGGGTATTTCAGGTTGCGTGCGCGTTTGGGTGAGGCTGAATCCTTGTCTTTCCCCGCAGCGGGATCAGATTCCATACTTTTCCATCCGGCGGTAGAGCGCTCCCCGGCTTAGCCCCAGCGCCTCCGCCGCATGGCTTACGTTGCCGCTTGCGCGAGACAAAGCCTTACGGATAAGAATACTCTCGACAGCTTCCAGGCTCAGTTCGTCCAGGCTTTGCGCCGAGGACTTAACCTGGCTTAAACCCAGATCGGCATTTTGAATTCGCGGTCCGCGAGCCATAAGGACGGCGCGCTCGATGGAGTGATCGAGCTCCCTTACATTTCCCGGCCAGCTATGCTGCAGCAGGGCCTCCAGCGCAGTCGGGTCGAAGCCCGTCACCCCTTTGCGATAGCGGCCGGTGTAGCGAGCCAGAAAGTGTCCGGCCAGCACCGGAATATCTTCACGGCGGTCGCGCAGCGGAGGCAAATGAATCTCCACGGTGTTCAAGCGAAACAGCAAATCCTCGCGGAAGCGGCCCTGGGCACACTCCCCAGGCAGATCGGAGTTGGTCGCCGAGAGCAGGCGCACATTGACCCGCCTGGTTTGCGACGATCCCACGCGCTCCAGATCTCCGGTTTCGAGTACCCGCAGCAGCTTGGCCTGTTGGCGCATGGGCACATTAGCAATTTCATCCAGGAACAAGGTGCCCCGGTCCGCCAACTCGAAACGCCCGATGCGGTCGGTGCGCGCGTCCGTAAACGCTCCCTTCACATGGCCGAACAGCTCGCTTTCAAATGTTCCTTCGGCCAGCGCGCCGGTATTCACAGCCACCAGCGAACGCGAGGAGCGGGAGGAAAGCGCATGCAATGTTTGGGCGACCACTTCTTTGCCTGTCCCGTGCTCCCCGGTGATCAGCACATTGGCATCGGATGGACCGATGCGCGAAAGGAGTTCGAGAACGGGCTGCATTGCCGATGCCTTGGCGATCAGCTCAGGCCGTCCTTCGGCGCGGAGCAAGCGGTTTTCCGCCTCGAGAATCTCCGCCTGATGCATGGCCCGCCGCAGTTCGATCTGGGTGCGGACAATGGAGATCAGCCGGGCATTTTCCCACGGCTTCGGAATGAAATCACAGGCGCCACGGCGCATGGATTCGACCGCCAAGTCGACATTCGCCCAAGCAGTCATCACAATAATGCGCAAGCGGCTGTCATGAGCGCTGAGCTGCGCAAGCAGCTCCAGGCCCTCCGCCCCTGAAGTGGTATCGCGGGTGTAATTGAGATCGATCAGCAGCGCATCGAAGGTTTCGCAGGCCACCATGTCCCGCACTTCACGTGGAGACTGTGCCCTGCTTACCCGGTAGCCTTCCGGCCGCAACAACAACTCGATTGCGTCCAGGATGTGGGGTTGATCATCCGCCGCAAGAATTCTCGGCGCGTCCCTGGGGCGGCCGGCGACGGGTTCTTTCGCGGTTTGTGGGTGGGTTGCCATCATGCTCATTCGTCACTGCCAAGTGTAGTGCGGGTACAAACCGGCCCCGGACAAGCCGCATTCGTTCCGCGATGTTTTTTCAATGGCACAAAGGCCGTCCTTCTGGTTCTACAGGGTGCGGAGAGAAGCACTCCTAATGCCTGCTCTGAGCGACGACGCCACTTCTTGCGTCGTCTATCGAGACGCCCGTGCGGTCCAACGTCGTTCCAGTAGCGCGGTCAATATCCGCCTTCGCCTTTTCATACTGAGTCTGCGCGGTAAAAAACGCGGATTCAGCGACAGCGAGGCCTTCTTCTGCAATCAGGGTGTCATACCTGGACATCGCTCCTATGTCTTGCTCCTTCTTGGCGATATCAAAGGTGTTCTGCGCGAGATCGCGTGCTTTTTGCGCGGCCGCCACGCGGGCTTGCGCCTG
>JBARKD010000329.1:0-2637 GCA_049800615.1 Acidobacteriaceae bacterium
CCTTCAGATCCCCATACTCCAAGGGGCGGGGTTTACAGAAGAAGATCGGCAAGCGAACGGCCACCCCATCATTCTGAGCAAGCTTCTCGCTGCCCGCCTTTTTCCCGAGGGTAACGCCGTCGGGCAGCACATACAGCGAGCAGTGTTCAACCCTTATCTGACCATGGATGGACCAGTGTTCACCATAGCCGGCATAGCCGGAAATGTGAAAAACGCTGGTCTGGCCGGCCAGGATGATCCGGAATTTTATATCCTGAGGACGAGCCATCCCGACGACTGGGACAGTCATCATTTTTTCCTCCTCGAGACCGCATTTCCCACCTCCGTCATGTCTCCATGGATCCGGAACCAAATCGCACAACTCGATCCCACTGTTCCGGTCGAGATCGTTACTCTCAGCCAGGATGTAAACAAGCTGGCCGATCGTCCTCGCTTTGAGACAGCCTTGCTCGCCTTTTTTGCTTCTTGCGGACTCCTTATGGCCGTCATCGGCCTGTATGGTGTCATTTCCTATGTGGCCATGCAGCGCACCCAGGAAATTGGCGTCCGCATGGCGCTCGGTGCGACCAGGGCAGACATCCTGCGGCTCATTGCTTTGGAGGGCATGCGCCTCATTTTGCTGGGCGGTGTGTTGGGGCTGGGAGCCGCGTTGGCCACCGCACAGTTACTCAAGAGCTTGATGTTCAACGTAGGGCCGCGTGATCCTGCTGCGTATGCCGCAGTTGTGCTGCTTCTAGCCCTGGTTGCTTTGGCAGCGACTCTGATTCCGGCGCGCGCCGCAATGCTGACCGACCCGGGGGAGGCCCTTCGCTACGAATAGTTGCCAATACCCTCAAAACACCAGCCGGCCTGTCACAACAGGGACGGCTATCCTGTCTAAGAGTAGGAATCCGCCTTTGCAGGCAGGTTCGCCGGCGCACAGCTGAACAATCGGACGTGTTCACCGCCAGGATGTATGGGGGAAATATTGCCGAATAAAGATGATCGCGACGCAATGGCCGAGACGTTGCCTGTCGACCCGGAAGTGCCGGTCAGGCTCGCGACATTCGATCAGTATCGCAGCCTTCTCTTCTCCATCGCCTACCGCATGTTGGGCAGCGTGGCCGACGCTGAAGACATGTTGCAAGAGACGTTTATCCGGTGGCAGCAGACGCGCGAGGAAGAGTTCCGATCGCCCCGCGCATTCCTGATCACCATCATCAGCCGCTTGTGCATCAATCATCTGCAATCGGCGCGAGTGAAACGCGAAGAGTACGTGGGTCAGTGGCTTCCCGAACCAATCGTCACGGGTCCAGGAAGCGATCCCCTGGAAATCATTCACGTGGATGAGTCCCTGTCCATGGCTTTTCTTGTCATGCTGGAGCGCCTGACGCCAGTGGAACGGGCGGTCTTCCTGTTGCGGGAAGTGTTTGAATATGAGTACCCCGAGATTGCCACGGTGCTGGGTGAGAGCGAGTCCAATTGCCGTCAGATTCTGCACCGCGCCCGGCAGCATGTCACCGCGATGCGCCCACGCTTCGAGACTTCGCAAAGGCAGAAGAGCGATCTGCTGGAGCGTTTTCTGAAAGCGACGGGCAGCGGCGACCTGGAAGGGCTGGTCGAGTTGCTTGCCAGTGATATTGTTCTTCACACCGATGGCGGCGGTAAGGCAGTGGCTGCACCCAATCTAATTCGTGGCGCTCGCAATGTGGCCCGTGGGGCATTAGGCACTCTCAAAAAGCTGGTGCCGAAAAATCTCGTCAACCGCCTGGCGCAGATCAATGGAGAGCCTGGGATCGTCAGCTATCTTGACCGAAAGGCGTACTCGGTTCTCACTCTCGAGGCGGGCGCAGGCCACATTCAGACAATCTACGTTGTAACTAATCCGGAGAAGCTCGCGCACATTCCCGATTTGCCCGCGGATCAAGCTTAGAACGCATTGTCACAAATCGCTCCTCTGAACGGTCTTCTGTTCAGGAGATGCATCCGCGGCGTACCTGCTCGTTTGCTTCTTGATCGCAAGGGCGAACGAGGTCCGGCGTGCCCATCCCCGGGAGATACCGAGACATCACTGGAGAATATGAATCATGCAAACACAACTGAGCCCCGCAGCAACGATTGTTCCCGACTCTGCAGATCCGTTTCTTCCGCCCATTGAGAGGCCGGAAGGACTGATAAAGAAGTTGGTCTATTATTTTGTGCGACGTCAATATGGCAAAGTACTGACTCCCGTAAAGGTAGTTTCCGCGCGGCTGCCGTCTGCGTTCGGCATGTTTACAGGGAAAATCGCTCAGCTGGACAAGAAGCTGCAGCTCCCAGGTGAGACCATTTTTCTAATTCGGGAACAAGTGGCGCATCTGAACGTTTGCTCCTTCTGTATGGATATCGGCAGATTGTTCAGCATCCAAGCGTCGATGAACCAGGCCAAATTCGATGCCCTGGAAGAGTACGGCACGAGCCGGCTTTTTACCGAGGCAGAGCGCTCCGCTTTGGACTATGTGACCGAACTGACCAGGGATAAGAGGGTCAATCCAAATACATTTGCGCGCATGTCCAGGTTCTACTCGGAACGCGCGATCTGCGAAATCGTCTGGCTTGTTGCCAGCGAACATTTCTACAACATGACCAATATCGGGTTGAATATCCACTCCGACATGC
>JBARKD010000330.1:0-4632 GCA_049800615.1 Acidobacteriaceae bacterium
TTGACGAACACCAGGGACCATCCTCCCGGATGCATGGTTGTTGCATCCGCCATAAACGGTTCACCTGAATCCGCCCACTTGCAGGCTGCACTCAGAAGTTGCCGCGTTGAAGCGGAGGCTCGCATCACCGACAAGATTAAACGTGGTGTCAGGAACGGAGAACTTCCTCCCAGCACGAATGCCGCCGCGCTGAGCAAGTTTTATATGACGGTGATGCAGGGTATGACGATTCAGGCCAGGGACGGTGCAACGCAAGAGGAACTACTCGCTGTGGCCAGGGCGGCAATGCTTCAGTGGCCTAAATTTGCCCGAGAATAGTCAGCGGCAGTGCTTCTCACCGTCCTGGGGCCACAGAATTCACATCATGCAGCCGCTTCTGTACGCTGGCAGCATTGCCAATCTCAAACGCCTTGGTACACCAAGGCAATAAAGGCGGCGGGGCTCATGAAGAGGTTGCCCCATTCCGCGTCATAGCGCGCACTGGGTTTGGCTGCGATAACTTCGTCCAACGACCTGCCCTGCTTCTTGAGAGCCGCGACTTTGCCGCGGATATCAACCAACACGTCCCGGAACAGAATGAGGTCGGCTCTGCCGCCCACGGCTCCGTGGCCAGGAATGACGATCATCTTGTCCGTGACTTTCGCGATATTTGCTTCCGCCGCGCGTATGGTTCCGTCGATGCTGCCTCCGGTCGAATAATCGATGAATGGGTAGTCCCGATTCCAGAAAGTGTCACCGGCATGAAAAATGTCCGCCTCCGCAAAGTGCACGTAGATGTCGGAGTCCGTGTGAGCAGGTAAATAGTGATGAAGAATCAAAGTTGTCTTGTTGGCGTGCAAAGTATGGTCATCCTTGAAGACGCTCGAAGGAATTGCACCCGCCGGCGCAGCCGGAAAAGTGTGCTTCCAGCCCTCGACGTAAGTGTCTTCGGAGAGATGCTTGCGAGTGTTCTCTTGCGCCAGGATGCTAGCCCCGGCTTCGTGAAGCCACTCGTTCCCTCCGGTGTGATCGAAGTGCCAGTGAGTGTTTATCAATTGTTTGACGGGGTCCGCATTAATACTCGCCAACGCTGCGGAAACATGCGGACGCGCCGTGACGATTTCAGCATCAACAAGGAGCTTTCCGTCGGGACCGGTAAGGACGGCGATATTTCCGCCTGCGCCCAGAAGAACGCTCATATTGCGGCGAAGCGCTTGAACTGTAACTTTTGCAGTCGCCGCGGCCTTCAGCCCGCCCGGAACAAGCACGTCGCCTGAATCAGCGAACAAAGCCCTTGGAGTGAAACAGGCGGCCGCAGCCATGAGGCCTCCTGCGGCTAAAAACTGACGTCGTGAAATCTCCATTAACGGAGTAGTGACCATGGGCATCTCCTTTTTCACTTTCGCCTGGTACGTGCAGGACAACTTCCCCTCGTCAGCTCTAGATCGAACCAATACCGTGGCGGCCCGGCCCTTGCCTTGCGGTAAAGGCGAAGGGCCGGGCGACCGCTACGCCGTCGCTTTTGCAGCACTTTTAAGGAATGCCATTAGGTCGGCGTTAACCGTGTCCGCCTCAGTCGTCGGCATGCCATGCGGAAAGTCCTTGTAGGTTTTCATCGTGCTATTCCGTAGCAACTTTGCCGACAACGGTCCAGCTGCGACATAAGGCACGATCTGGTCGTCCTCGCTATGCATCACCAGGACCGGCACAGTGATCTTCTTCAGGTCTTCGGTGAAGTCCGTCTGGGAGAAAGCGACAATGCCGTCATAGTGCGCCTTGGTGCCTCCCATCATGCCTTGCCGCCACCAATTCCAAATGGTTCCCTGAGAAGGTTTCGCGCCGGGCCGGTTGTAGCCGTAGAACGGCCCAGCCGCCACATCGTAATAGAATTGGGATCGGTTGGCCGCGAGTTGCGCCTGCAGTCCGTCAAACACTTCCTTGGGCTGACCGGTCGGATTGGCCGCCGTCTTCAACATCAGGGGCGGTACCGCACTGATGATGGCTGCTTTTACGACCCGGCTTTCGCCGTGGCGAGCCAGGTAGTGCACCACTTCGCCGCCGCCGGTCGAGTGGCCGACGTGAATTGTATCCTTGAGGTCGAGATGCGCTGTCAGCGCCGCCAGGTCGTCGGCGTAGTGATCCATATCATGGCCGTCCCAGGTCTGGCTCGAACGCCCATGACCCCGCCGGTCGTGAGCAATCACGCGATAGCCGCGTTGCCCGAAAAACAACATCTGGTTGTCCCAGTCGTCCGCTGAGAGTGGCCAGCCGTGACTGAAGACAATGGGTTGGCCTTTTCCCCAGTCCTTGTAGTAAATCTGCGTGCCATCTTTCGTAGTGATCGTAGGCATGAACGTTCTCCTTATCGTTTGTTAGCCGTGATTCGGTCAATGAAAACCCTTGCCGAGAGGTATGCTCTCGGCAAGTCGGAAACATATTACGTCCCCCCTCGCACGCGGATGCGAAGTATGTTTTGCATTTAGCGGTCGTTCAGTGCCGCACGTTCAATCAATTAGTACCGGGTATAGGAGAACCCTGCTGTTCTAAAGAACCGGCTTTGTGCAGATGTTCCGATCTAATACAATGCCCCCAGCGTGCCGACCCCGTGTTGTGTCCACCACGCGACGTGTTTCCACCGGAAGTTCTAATGAGTGATACGGTACCGAAATCCGCGGAGGCCTCCTGCCTAGGGCCGTCTACGCTTCATCGGCTGACCGTTCCCGTGGTGGTAGATGTGCTTCGTGAGGGTCGGGTCGAACCATTCCTAGATACCCCTCCTACCAAGTCGAGCGCCCCAGTACAGTGGGGTGGCATTGCACTAGAGAACTACACGGTTCCAGCGGTATTCATTCCCCGCCATCAGCACCCCGAACACTTCTTGCACGTTGTGCTGAGCGGAGCAGTCAAATATGAGGTAAATACGCGAGGTCGCAGTTTCCGGTTTACTTCACGCCCGGGCACGATTTTTCTTTTGCCGCGGGGTACTGTCGATGAAGTGAATTGGGCTGGGCCGACTAAACGCACGGCAGTGGCCATCCACCCGCAGCTGCTGACCTGTGCATTAGACGAAACCGATCACGAAACTGACATTCAACTGACCGAACACTGGGATTTGATCGACCGCCATATCTCAGCACTGTTATTAGAAATGACAGCTGATCTTGATGACGGCTCACCAGCCGGGACAATCTACGGAGAATCGCTGGCCAGTGCGCTCGCCGTGTACCTCCTGAAGCGTTACGCAGTCCGGCGGGTCACGCCGCTAGTCTTCAAAGGAGGCTTGCCTGGGCATCGTCTGAAGCGTGTGCTTGATTACATCGCTGGCAATCTTGAAGAGAACATCAGCCTGTCGCAACTTGCGGCGATTGCTGGCATGAGTCCGCACTACTTTTCGGCGCTATTCAAGCGGAGTACAGGCCGCGCTCCCCATCAATATGTTCTTCTACAGAGAATAGAGCGTGCGAAGCAACAGCTTCGCGACCCGAAGCTCAGCATCATCGACGCGGGACTAGATGCCGGATTTCAAAACCCCAGTCATTTTGCGCGCGTCTTTCGCAAGGTTGTAGGCACCACCCCTTCAAGGTTCCGAGCGGATACCTGTTGCGGAGCTATTGCGATAACTCGATAGCAACGACTTGCGTCGAACCAACGAGCCCAACCAGTTCACCTGCTCACTAGGCGCGGACGCTCCCAGCTCTGACTCGCCGCTTGGGATCGCAAATTCGGATGGTTGCAGGGTGCGCCGAAGTTCTTTAGGCAGAAGAAGTTTAGTTGCGGGGGCCTGCAACCATCCGAATTGGTTGGTCTTGCCATTTCGCTTTCCGATGGTACGCGTTGCCGCCTAGCCCGGCAACTTCTGCCGTGACAGCGCAGCGGGAATTGATTTTACAACTACTTATAAGCAAGCGGAGACTCCAAATGCAGCCTAATTCATACGAGACCAGTGTCGACCTCAGTGTTGTCGAGGGACGAGAAGGATCGGACTCGAACCCTCGCATATCCGCGACCTCCCGCGGGACAGCAGGGCGCAAACCTATCCGGCTCACGCTTAGCCTCGCGCCAGACTCGCGAGGAAAAGGCACCAGCAGCATCAGAGTGCGTTCTCGCTCAAAACTCCAGCCGCGCTTGAAAGGCGATCATGCGCGGGCTGCTGTCACCGCCTAATCCGACGCCGAGGAGACCCGTCGGCGGAGCCGTCGTGTAGGTCAGCGCGCCAAAGCCGGTCTGCGTAGATTGGTCACCCGGAATTCCAGCCAGCGTGTTGGTGGGAAGGGCGAAATTGGGATGGTTGAAGACATTGAAAAATTGCGCGTCAAATCTCAGCTTTACATGTTCGCTGATCGGGAACCATTTCGTGATGTAGAGGTCGCTCCAAAAGAAATCAGGCCCGCGAAAGGCGTTGCGGCCGGAGTCCCCAAATTGGCAATTCTTTGCCGAGTCACCTCCGTTGCAAGCTCCGGTCGACGGATCCACCACGGAGACGAAGGCATTGGGATTGAGCCACTGAATTGTTCCCGGTTGCGTAACGCCCGGAATATTGCAATTTCGGCAGTACGGATCGACGCCAGGCACAACGCTGGCGAACTGCGGTCCGCTGCCTTGCACGATCCCTTTTCCATTCGCCGAGTATGGCGTACTCAAAACAGAGAATGG